>NZ_JBISDI010000010.1:0-111156 GCF_051162045.1 Anaerozeibacter quisquiliarum | reverse complement strand
CCTGCTGGACGCGGACGGATATTCCGTGACAGAACTGAAAAAGGGCGAATACGCGGATATCGAGGTGCTGCTGGCGTGCCGCGCCCTTACCGCCAATGAAATCGGCACGGCCGACAATATCCGCGTTGAAAAGCTGGACGACGCCTTCATCTACGGCGTGGATACCTCCGTCAATGCCGCCTGGGACGGGGTTCCCAAGGTGGAGTTGCTCACATCCGGCGACGCGCCCCTCCAGATCAGGGTGCTCTTCCCACATCTGCTGCGCCAGGGAGACGGCAAAAACCTGCGCTTCCGGATCAGCTATCTGGGCCTCTCCCTGAAATCCCGCACCGTCAAAATCAAAATCCAGGAGCTCGTCAAGGACACCACGGAGAACGCTGGCGAAGCGGAGACCGGCGAGGCGGAAACCGGGGAGACGACGCCCGTCAGCCGTCCCCAGGTGGACAAATGCCGTGTTTTGATCGACGGAAAGGTTCGCAAAAGCCTGATTCCCGCTCAGACGGCGGATCTTTCAATCACCTTCCGAAACAACGGCCTGACCAGGAAGGACCTGGGCGAAAACGGCCTGACGGTAGAAAAACTGGAGGACGACTTTCAGGCCGGCGATGCCGGACCCCGGGTTGAGATTCTGTCAAAAGACAGCAAGCCGCTCAAGGCCCGCATCACCTTCCCCGGCCTTACGTACCTGGGCGGCGATTCCAGTCTGCGCTTTAAAGTGAGTTACGATGGCCTGGGCCTGCCGGGGGAAATCATTCGGGTGGACGTGCGCCAGTGCGATGCCAAGGCGGCTCCCGCCCGCGAAAAGGGCGACGGCACGGACGCGGAGCCCCAGGTCCGCGCCGCCGCCGATTCGGGCAACGCGCCCGTCCTCGTCCAGCCCGCGCTGCAAATTTCCCGGGAAACCATGACCGCCCTGTCCAGCGGCCAGTCCGCCGCCGTGACCCTGACGTTCAAGAATAACGGCAGCCTTCCCGTCCGCCGTGTGTCGGCGGTGTTCTCTCCTTCCGGCGCTTTGGTGTTGGGCGAATCTACCGCCACGCTGCAAATCGCCGACGAAATCAAGCCGGGGGAATCGGCGTCCCGCGCGGTGAAACTGCTGGTCAACGGCGAGGTCTCCTCCCCCATGCAGCCCCTGGGCGTTGAAGCCAAATTTGAGTACGACGGGGAAGAAACCGCGCTTCAGGGCGGTGCCTCGGAGACTGTGCTGATTCCCACCGTGATCACTCCGTCCAAGCCCGAGGTACCCGTCGAGACTCCTTCCATTCCCGCGCCCTCAGTCAAGATATTTCGCGGGCCAATGGAAACCGTGCGCGCGGGGCAAACCTTCTCCGTTTCGCTGACCGTCAAAAACCTGGGCCGCACCGCGATGGAGACGCCGGTGCTTATCATTACGCCCACCGATTCTCTGATGCTGCTGGAGAGCACCGCGTCCCTGGAGCTTCCCCGCATTCCCGCCGGGCAAAGCACCCAGGCAACAGTGCGCATGAAGGCGCTGGAGGAAATTCAGTCCCCCTCCCAGGGGTTTACCGCGGAAGTGAAATTCGATTATAGCGCCAGTTCCGGGCTGCAAAACGCGTCCTCCACCGAAACGGTGCTCATCCCCGTGACGGCGGATATCAAGGACGCGAATCTGCCCGCCGTAATCATTTCCCGCGCCCCCTTCATAAAGCCCATAAAGGCGGGGCAAAGCTTCTCCGCCACCGTCTACGTCAAAAACGTAGGCAAGCGCGCCGTGGAATCCGGCATGATCACCCTGACTACCTCCGATGGCATTATGCTCAAAGAGGATTCCAGTACCGTCCAGATCGGCCGTGTGGAGCCGGGCGCTCAGCTGGAAATCACCGTGGATTTGAAAGCGCTCAAGCAGATTTCCGCCCAAGTGCAGAGCCTGGGGCTGGAACTGAAGTACGACTACCTCAAGGGTCGGGCCATGGAGCACGAGACCGCCAGCGAACGCGTGCTCATCCCCGCCGTAATCACTAAGCAAAAGTCCGGCGGCAGCAGCGCGAAGGAAACCATCGACTCCCCCACGCCCAACATCATCGTCACCGGATATTCGGCGGGCGCGGATCAGGTGGCGGCCGGCAGCAAGTTTTCCCTGGCGTTGACGTTCCAAAACACCAGCCCTGCCAAGACTGTGGAAAACATCGTCATGACCCTGGAAACCGGCGAAAGTTTCACCATTACCGACGCCTCCAACACTTTCTATTATTCCAGCCTGGGTCCCGGGCAGACCCAGTCGGAGACCATCAAGATGCAGGCGCTTCCCGTGGCCAAATCCGGCTCCGGCAAGATGGACGTGTCCTTTAAATATGAATACGTGGACAACAAAAAGCGCTCCTCCACCAACATCACCGAGAAACTTTCCGTGCCCGTCTATCAACCGGACCGTTTTAATCTGACCGACCCCACCCTTCCCGAAAGCGTGGAGATGGGTGAGGAAACCGTGGTCTCTATCCCCTATGTGAACAAGGGCAAGAGCGAGGTTAGTAACCTGGAAGCGGAGATTACGGGCAACATACCGGCGCTGAGCAAATCCGTCACCCTTGGCAACCTGGAACCCGGCAAGAGCGGCACCATTGATTTTATCCTGACGCCCGACACCGCCGGACAGCAGGACGCGACGGTGAAGATCAGCTACGAGGACGCCAACCAGGCCGTGGTGCAGCACGAAATTCCCGTCAGCCTTCATGTCAGCGATCCCATGGAAGGCATGGATGGCACGGATGACCTTTCGGGTGCGGCCGAATATGATGGCGATGGCGAATATGACGGCGAATACGGCGGCGAACACGGCGCGCTCCCCTTCGGCCTGGAAATCTGGCATCTGTACGTCCTGGGCGGATGCGTGACGCTCCTGCTGCTGGCGCTGATCATGGTCAGGCGGCACAAGAAAAAAATACGGGCTGCCGCGCTGAAAAAATTCAGTTTTGAGGGCGAGGACGACGACGGGAGCGGAGAGGGCAAGTGAACGCAAGAGATCTGTTCCGGATGTGCATGCAGAACCTGATGCGCAGAAAGTCCCGGACGTTCCTGACGGTGCTGGGCGTAGTGGTTGGCGCCTGCGCCATCATCATTATGATCTCCATCGGCGTGGGCATGAAAGAGAGCCAGGAAAAGATGCTCAGCGAGATGGGGGACTTGACCATTATTACCGTCATGCCCGCGGGACGCGCCAAAACCGCGGCCAAGCTGAACCGGGACGCGGTAAAAGGATTTGAAGGCATCCGGGGCGTGGTACTCGCCACGCCCCGGATGACCGTAGACGGTTTGAACATAAAGCTGTACGCCGGCTACGGAAGACGCTACGTTGCCGGCTGGGCCACCGTCATCGGCATGGACGAAAGCGCCTTGGCCAAGCTGGGGTACAGTCTGCTGGACGGGAATTATCCGGGAAAGGAGGGGGGCGTGCTGGCCGGACAGAATTTCGTCTATGGATTCGAGGACAGCAAACGGCCCGAGGGCCACAACACCATCGACCTGTTCGAATCCTACAACAAAGAAACCGGCGAATACGGCGATCCGCCGGATCCGTATTTCGATCTGTTCAAGGCGCCGCTGGAGCTGGTAATCACCGCGGGCGAGGACGACAAGGCCGTCTCCCGCCGGCTGACCGTTTCCGGTCGCATGAAAGGGGACTACGGAAAGGGGCAGGAGACGGAGGACGGGCTGATTATCTGCCTGGACGACCTGCAAAAGCTGATCGAGGAGGCCAACCGCGCCGCCGGGAAAAAAAACAGCCGCAATCCCACCTATCCCAGCGCTCTGGTCAAGGCGGAAAATATCTCGGATGTGGCGAGGGTAGAGTCGGAGATCAAGGGAATGGGCTTTAACACCAGTTCCATGGAGTCCATCCGCAAACCCATGGAAAAAGACGCTCAGCAAAAGCAGATGATGCTGGGCGGCATGGGCGCCATTTCCCTGCTGGTAGCGGCGCTGGGCATCATGAACACCATGATCATGTCCATTACCGAGCGCACCCGGGAAATCGGCGTAATGAAGGCTTTGGGCTGTTTCGTCCACGATATCAAGCGACTCTTTCTGCTGGAAGCGGGCGTCATCGGCCTGATGGGCGGGATCATCGGCATCGTGCTGAGCTACGTCATTTCCGTGATTATGAACCTGGTGGGGACGGCGACGCCTCCAGACAGTCTGGAAGCGGCCATGGTCATCCTTACCACGCCGGGCAGCCGCCTGTCGGTGATTCCCACCTGGCTGATTGGCTTCGCCCTGGTCTTCTCCATCCTCATCGGCTTGGGCAGCGGCTACTATCCCGCGAAAAAGGCCGTGGCCGTCCCCGCGCTGGAGGCTATCAAACATGACTGACGCCTTGCAAAGACCATTCGGGTGCGATATACTGGGTACGGAAGAATGTCCAACGGGGGAGAACGACTTGGCCTACCGAATTTACGCCGCCGACGACGACCCCAATATCCGCGGCCTGCTGCTGCGTTTTCTGGAAAGCGAAGGCTATCGGGTAACAATTTTCGAAAATGGGGATCTGCTTTATGACGCCTTTGAAAAAGAAGCGCCGGATCTGATCCTTCTGGACGTGATGATGCCGGGCACCGACGGCATGACCATCTGCGCCCGCATCCGTCGGGTGTCCAAGGTCCCCATTATCATCCTTACCGCCAAGGATTCCGACGCCGATCAGGTGGTGGGCATCTCCATGGGTAGCGACGACTACCTGACCAAGCCCTTTCGTCCGACGCTTTTAATGCTGCGGGTAAAGGCCATTCTGCGCCGTGTGGAGATGGAGCGGGCCGGTCGGGACGAGACGCCCGCCTGCGGGGATCTGACATATCTCCCGGAGCAGCGGGAAATCCGCGCCGGGGGAAAACCCGTTGCGCTGACCATGACCGAGTTCAGCCTTCTGGCCTATATGATGAAAAAGCCGGGCTGCGCCGTGTCCCGGGAGGAACTGCTGGACGCCGTATGGGGCTTCAAGGAGGACGTTGAGACCCGCGTCACCGACGAAACCGTGCGCCGTGTGCGCAAGAAGCTCCAACTGGCGGGCAGTAAGGCTCAACTATCCACCATCTGGGGTTTCGGCTACAAGCTGACTACCGGAGGCGGACGGCCATGAAACTGGTGAAGAAAAACGGCGCCAAGGTGTTTTGGGTCACTACCGGCGTGGCCTTGGGCGCGCTGATCTTGCTGCTGGCGGTCTTCAATGTAGTCATGATCCGCCACATAAACAGCCAGGCGCGTCAGGCTCTGAACGCAAACGCCGCCTGGCTTCGGGGAGAGAACAATTATGACATCGACCTGTATGACCTGTTCGTGGTCAATTTTCTTTATCTGGACAAAGACAACAACCCTTTTGACGCCGGTATCGACTATTATTACGATCCCCTGGGCGTGACAAACGATCTGCTGACCTATCAGGCGCAGCACAAGGAATCCCTCCTTTCCGAAGAACCCTGCGCCGTGACGCTGGGCGGGCAAAACTACTACGTCCGGCAGGTATCGCTCCCCGAGCGGGCGGACTACGAAGTGAGCTACGACGAGGAAGGCCACGCGGAGGAATCCTTCGACAGCATCGCCAGCGCCCTGCTCTACGTCAATGTCACGCCCTGGTCGCGCCTGTGGTCCGGGGTCAACCTGGCCTTCGCGGTGGCAGTACTGCTGTTTTCCGCGGCGGCCTGCGGCATCGGCCTGCGCACCGGCATGATGATCGAGGACTCCGAGGAACGCATGAAGCGTTTTTTCCAGAACGCCTCCCATGAGCTCAAAACCCCCATCACATCCATCCAGGGCTATGCCGAGGGTATCGCAACCGGCGTGATGCTGGACGCGAAGGCTGCGGCGGGCGTCATTTTGGAGGAAAGCGAACGCATGCGGCAGTTGGTGGAAGATCTTTTGTACCTTTCCCGCATCGACAGCGGCAGAGCCGCGCCCAGAATGGAAAAGGTTGACCTGCGTGAGCTGATCTATGGCGGCATGGCGACGGTTTCCGGCATGGCGATGCAAAAAGGGGTGAGCTTGGAAGCGAACCTGCACGAGGCGGAACTGCCGCTGATGGCCGACGAGCGTCAACTGTCCCAGGCCATTGGCAATATTCTGGCAAATGGTGTGCGCTATGCCCGCTCCCGCGTGACGGTCTCGGTCCGGGTGGAGAACTGCTCCGCCTCGGTGATTATCGCCGATGATGGCAGCGGCATCACCCCCGGCGATCTTCCCCATATCTTCGAGCGATTCTACTACGGAAAACATGGCGGCACCGGCATCGGCATGGCCCTGGCTCAGGAAATCGCCGTTTTGCACAGGGGTTCCCTGTGCGCCCAGAACAGTCCGGAAGGTGCCGTTTTCACCCTGACCGTGCCCCTTCCCGGCCCGTGAGGCCGTCGGGTCCCCCGAATCCGCCTGTGCCAACCGGGCGGCGCTCCGCGCTGCGCGCCTGTCTACCGACTTGGGGCCAATTCATCTCATGAGCGCCGACCCATTTTTGCACACTGGCGGCTCCTGTTTTCGAATTTTTGTAGGTTATCCAACTGTTCTTTCAGTTCACTCTTGATCGCGCCTTCATTCAGGTGTATCATCTTCTCGTCGGACATGGTTTCCAGCCTCCTTTTGGTGAATGCAGTCAGCAACTCTATTCTGCCAAACGGCCGCAACCATGTCCGGTTTTCCATGGCCGCTGCTTCAATTTGCGAAACTTATGGGAGCAGGAGGTCTTGGAGATTTTGGAACAACACATAAAGCAGTTCAACAGACTCTATAGAATCGGAGGAGATTTCGCATGAAACGGTCATTGATCCATTGGTGCGGCCTGTTGGGCATTGTCAGTTTGTTGTCGTATGCGGCTGCGGTGGTCTTTTCTCCCCTGGCGTATCCCGGTTACCAATGGATGGCGCAGGCAGTGAGCGATTTGAGCGCAAGCAACGCTCCCTCAAGAATGCTATGGGCGCAGCTCTCATGTCTCTATGGTGTCTGCGGCATGATCTCGATCATGATGGTCTGCGTGTTTATCCAAGGAAAACTCAACAAAACGCTGCGCATCGGAATCTATCTGTTTGCGGCCATGAATTGGGTATCCAGCATAGGCTATGCCATGTTTCCGATATCCGACCGGGGAAACGCAGGCACGTTCCAGGATATCATGCACATTTATGCGGTGACAGTGCCTGTGGTTTTGCTCTCCATTCTCTCCCTTTCCGTCATAATGGTCGGAGGGTATCGTGACATACGCTACCGTTATCTGGCGGCTTGGGCAACCGCCGCGTTGCTGCTGATGTTTGCGGGGGCAGTCGGGGTGGGCGTCGTGCCGGCAGAATACTTCGGCATTCCCGAGCGCTTCAGCGTATTTGCCGCAACCGGATTCAATGCGGTATTGGGCGCTTGCCTGTTCGGAGGTTTTCCGGAGGGAAATTCCCAAAAGCACGGCGCACAAGCTCCAAGATCCCGTTATTCAGCCCCGTAGTTTTTCCCTAAAGGATGGTTCGCAAATCGAAGGCAAAAACAATCGTGTACCGGATCGCTTTCCGGGATCGGCTTATCCAGACTTGGTGCGCATATCTCGCGCCGTGTACGGTCTTTCCCCGTGCGCGAGGCGGCGCGTCAGCGCAGCAGCAGCGTCGCCCCATAGATCGCCGCCAGATGCGCCGGATAGAACAGATAGAACGCCCACTTGGGCAGCTTCCACTGAGTCTTCGTGGGGATGTAGATCAGCGGCAGCGCCAGCAGCGCATACGTCTGCAGCGCAAACTGCACGCCGAACAGGCTGTTGCTCGAGCCGGTGGTCAGCCCCCACCAAGTCATGAAGCCCGCCATCCACAAAAACGAGGTGGTGGGGCGGTCGATAAACGCGTGGAAGATCAGCATCATCGCCACGCCGCGCCAGCCGTAGTTGATGAAGCCGGATAACTGAAACACGGCGAGCGTCAGCACACCGGTCACCACGTACTTCTTTTCCTTGAGGCTCCAGATCATCAGGATGCCGAACAGCAGCGTAAACAGGATGTTGGCGTAGCGCAGGCTGTCGCCGTACCACTTCAAGAGGTTCAGCGGGTTCATCAGCCCCGCCTGCATAAGCTCGCTCATGGCGGGCGTTATGTGCCTGAGCGCGATCACGTAGATCGGCTGGGAAACGACGGCCAGCACCAGCACGCGCAGCGCGTACTTGGCGATGTTGCGTGTATAGACGCAGCCCACCGCGATACAGTAGGCGTAAATCGGAAAGGCAATGCGCCCGATGATGCGCATGACCGTGAGCCCCGGATAGAACACCGCGCCCACATGGTCGATCACCATGGTAATCATGGCGATGATCTTCAAAAAGCCGGTGTCGGTGTTGAGCCGAATGCCGCCCCTGGCTGCTGTCATGCGCGTCCCTCCCGCAGAATCAATCGATGGACTCAATTATCCCACGCGCGCGCGCCGCTGTCAACAGGGCGTTCTGCTATTTTCGCCCGGACAGCGTTTTGTGGAGACTACACGCCCTCACAGGTTGCTTTGCTTGCGGTTTATACTCTTGCGCAGGCTATTGCCCAAGTTGGTGATGCACATCAGCGTCGTCACGAGGAACAGACCGGGGATGAGGATAATCCACCAGGAGCCTGTGAGCAGCGCCTTCTCCGACAGCGAGAGCATGCCGCCCCAGGAGATAACCTCGATGGGCAGACCGATGCCCATGAAGCTAAGCGTAGATTCGGCGACGATGGCGCCGCGGATGTTCATCACCACCATGAACATGATCGAGGAGACGAAATTCGGCGCGAGATGCCGCCACAGCACATGAAAAAACCCGCCGCCCATGCACTTCGAGGCGATGACATATTCGCTGCCCCGGATCTGCCGCACCTCGGTACGCACCACCTTGGCGATGCTCGTCCAACTGGTGATGCCGATGACGAAGGCGATGCTGAGCACATTCGCCTTGCTGAGAACCGCCTGAATCAAGATGACGACCAGCAGGTTCGGCACGCTCAAGAGGATTTCGGTAAAGCGCATGAGCAGCGTGTCCAACCACTGTGGAGCGCTGCCGCTGACGGCCCCGAAGACGATCGCCGCCGCGGTGGAGATCAGCGTGGCGGCAAAGCCTATGAACAGCGAAATCCGGCCGCCATACCAGATCATCGAGAAGATGTCCCGCCCCATGGTGTCCGTGCCCAGCAAAAACTCGCCGCCGGGCGCGCGGTTGCAGTTCATCAGGTCCAGATAGGTGGGGTCCTTGGTGATGATGAAATCGCACAGCAGGCAGCCCAGCACGATCAGCCCCAGCACAATCATGGAGACAATCGGCTTGTTGCGATACCACCTGGGTTGGGGTGGCGTCGCCTCCGGCTCCGGGGCGCGCATGCCGACCATGTCAAACGCATTGTTCACAGCCTCGTCACCTCCGATGTCTCCATCACCTCGGCCGAGCGGATGCGCGGGTCGATCCGCTCGTTGATGGTCTGCGCGACGATGTTGCAGAGAATCACCAGTACGCCGGAGAGAATGCACAAGAGCATCAGCAGATTGTAGTCCTGATAGCGCGCGCTCTCATAGGACAGCGTGCCGATTCCGGGGTAGGAGAACACCGCCTCGATGATGTAGGTGCCGCCCATCACATGCGGCGCCGAAATGGCCATGATGCTGAGGTAGGCGGGAATGGCGTTGCGCAGGCAATGCCCAAACATGATCCTGCGTTTGGCGAGGCCCTTCGCCTTGGCCAGCAGCACATAGTCCGCGCGAACCTCCTCCAGGATCTTGTTGCGGATCATGTAGGCGTAATACCACAGATGGCTGACCACGACGATGGTCATCGGCAGCACGAGGTGCGCAATCCGATCTGCGACATCGCCGCTCTTGCCGATGCTGTACGCCCCGCTGCTGGGCAGCCATCTGAGTTGCATCGCAAAGATCAGGATCAGCACGAGCGAGAGCCAGAACTCCGGTATGCAGCTGGAAATCGTGCCCGCCTTGCAGATCAGCCGGTCGAGCAGTCGATCCTCGTGCCAGGCGCACAGCACCCCGAGCAGGAGCGCCAGCGCGAAGATCAGCACGAATCCTATGCCGCCCAGCAGCAGTGTATTGCCGATTCTGCCGCCGATGACCTCAAGCACGTCCATCTTGTACTTGTAGGAGATGCCGAAGTCGCCGCGCAGTGCGTTCCCCAGCCAGCGGACGTACTGCACATGGATGGGGTCGTTCAGGCCCAGCCTGTCCTCCGCCCACGCGCGCTCCTCCGGGCTCATCTTTTCCACGCGGTCGCCGTAGTAGGAGACCAGCGGGTCCCCCGGCGCCAGCCGCGACACATAGAACACCACCGTTGACAATACCGCTACGCTCAGCACAAACGCCATCAGCTTCCCGCCGTAATAGAGGGCGGGATTGCGCTTTGCCATCAGGCCTTCCCCCTTTCACGCAGCACGAGATGGCCCGGCGAGACCTCCGCCATCTCGCCGTCCCGGCAAAAATCGTCCTCCTCAAGCGCGCGCGTCTCTCGCGCCCGCTCCCGCACGGGGTCGGGAATTGGGATGGCGGACAAGAGCGCGCGCGTGTAGGCGTGCAGGGGATTGCCGAACAGCTCCGCAGTCGGCGCGACCTCGACCAGCTTGCCGCGATACATGACGCCCACGCGGTCGCACAGGTATTCCACCATCGCCAGATCGTGCGCGATGAACAGAAAGGAGAATCCATGCTCGCGCTGCAGGTGGCGGAACAGGTTGACGATCTGCGCTTGAATGGATACGTCCAGCGAGGCGATCGGCTCGTCGGCCACCAGCAATTCCGGCTCCATCGCCAGCGCCCGGGCGATGGCGATGCGCTGGTGCTGGCCGCCGGAGAGCTCGCCGGGATACTTGTCCAAGTAGCTCTCGTCCAGCCCCACATATTTCATCTGGAACGCGGCCTCCGCCCGGTAACTGCCCCGGGGCGGGACGATGCGGTGGATCTTCATCGGCTCGGCGATGATGTCGCAGGCCGTCATGCGTTGGTTGAGGCTGGAGTTGGAATCCTGAAAGATGATCTGACGCGTCGCCTGCAAAAGCCGCCGGTTGCGCCGGAACTGCGCCCGGTCACATACGTCGATTCCCTTGTAGACGATGCTGCCGGATGAGGGGCGATGGATGTTCATCACGCAGCGGGCCACCGTGGACTTGCCCGAGCCGGACTCGCCCACCAGCCCAAAGACCTCGCCGCGGCGGATCTGGAACGACACGCCGTCGACGGCGCGGACGGCGATCTTCCGGGTCAGCGGGAACACATGCGACAGATTCCGCACGTCCAGCAAAACCTCCTCAGCCATTTCCGTCACCTCCCACCGGCGGCGCAACCCGCGGCGCGCGCGGATCGAGCAGCCAGGTCGCCGCCCAGTGCGTGTCGGTCACGCGAAACATCGGCGGCGGCTCCTCGTAGTCGATCGCCAGCGCGTATTCATTGCGGCAGGCAAAGGCGTCGCCCTTGGGCGGATTCACCAGCGTCGGCGGCATGCCGGGAAGCGTATAGAGGCTGTCCTTTCCCCGGGACAGCGCGGGCAGAGCGCGCATCAGCCCCCAGGTATAGGGATGCCTGGGATCGTAATAGATCTCCTCGGCCGTGCCGATCTCGACGATCCTGCCCGCGTACATCACGGCCACTCTGTCCGCCACGCGGGCGACCACGCCCAGGTCGTGGGAGATGAGCAGCGTGGCCGTATTAAGCTTTCTCTGGATGTCCCGCAGAAGGTCGAGAATCTGTGCCTGAATGGTCACGTCCAGCGCCGTAGTCGGCTCGTCGGCAAACAGGATGCGGGAATTGGCGGCCAGGGCGATGGCCATGACGCTGCGCTGGCGCATGCCGCCGGAGAAATTGTAGGGATAGAGCTTCGCGCGCGCTTCGGCATGCTCGATGCCCACCAACTCCATCAGCTCCAGCACGCGCCTGTTCAGCGCATCTCGGGAGATTTTCGGCTGATACACCCGCACGGCCTCGGCAATCTGGCTGCCAATGGACATGGTGGGGTTCAGCGAGGTCATGGGATCCTGAAACACCATGGAAAACAGCCTGCCGCGCAATTTTCGCATGTCCCGCTCGCGGTAGGCGGCGATGTCGACGCCCTCGACCAGGATGCCGCCCGACTTTATGCGCGCGGTCCGGGGCAGCAAATGCATGATGGACTTGCACAGGGCGCTCTTACCGCAGCCCGATTCGCCCACAACCGCCAGCACCTCGCCTGCCTTCAGCGTGAAGCTGACGTCCCTGACCGCCTCCACTTCCCCCTGCGGGGTGTAGAAGCTGACGGACAGATTCCTGACCTCCAACAACTCAGACATTTTGATTCCTCGCCCATACGAACGGAGGGGCTGAATCTCAGCCCCTCTCGCCGCCGATTGCTCTGTGCTCTATTTGGAGATGGTCCACTCGGCGACGTTCCAGAAGATGCCGACGCCGTGATGCCCCATGATGGTGCCCGCGTCGATGCCCCGCACCGAGGAATTGACCACGTAGTTGGCGTCGATGTAGCAGATGAAGGCATAGGCCGGGTCGCTCGCCAGCTCGGCCTGGAACTTGTCGTAGGCCTCGGCACGCACGGCGGGATCGGCGGACCGGCGCGCCTCGGTCAGATACTGATCGACCAGGGCGTTGGAGTAGCCGGAGTAGTTTGCGCCCTTGTCGGTGCCGAACACCTTGTAGGTGTGATCGTCGGCGTCAAACGGGCTGCCCCAGCCGATGAGGAAGGCCATCTGTCCGCCCCAATCGGTCTTGGCGGGAATCTCGACGCTGACGTCGATGCCGATCTGGCGCAGTTGCTGCGCGGCTGCCTGCGCGATGTCCACACGCACCTGATCGCCCGCGCGCACGCTGATGACGAAGCCGATCTTCTCGCCGCTCCGGTAGTAAAAGCCGTCGTCGCCCAGGGTGCAGCCGGCGGTTTCCAGCACCTCCCTGGCCTTTTCGGGGCTGTAGTCATAGCGCTCTACGTCCTCGTTGTTGTAGATGTTGCGCTGCAGCGGGCCGTAGGCGGCCATGCCCTGCCCCAGCAGCACGGCGTCGATGATGGCCTGGCGGTCGATGCCGTAGCAGATCGCCGGGATGATGTCCTTATTCTCCGTCCAGTAGGCGTTGCGAAAATTGAAGAGGATGCCGCGGTAATCGGACGTCAGCATGTCGAAGCGGGTATAGCCGTCCCTGTCCGCGAACATCTGGGCATCTTTGGGCGTCAGCAGCGCCATGTCCAGCTCGCCAGACTCCATCTGAATGGCCTTGGCGTTGTCGTCGGGGACGATTTTGAAGATGATGCGGTCGATGTTGGGCGCGCCTTTGAAGTAATCCTCATTCTTCACCAGCACGATCGCCTGACCCTCGTCCCAGCTCTCGAGCTTGTAGGGACCGGTGCCGACAGGATTGCGGAAGAAAGCGGACTCCTGCATGTCCTCGCCCGCGAGCAGGTGTTCGGGGAGAACCGCAAGCGACATATAATCGAGGAAGGCGACATTGGGGGCCGATAATTTGAAGGAAACGGTATGCTCGTCAAGAACCGTGATTTCCTTTACATCTTCGTAGTTGGGGGCGTTCTCAGAGCCATTGTCGGGGTCCATGATGGTCTCGATGGTGAACTTGACGTCGTCGGCCGTGAAGGGCTCGCCGTCGTGCCAGGTCACGTTCTCCTCCAGATGAAAGGTGTAGGTACAGGCGCTTTCGTCGAATTCCCAGCTCCTGGCCAGCGCGGGAACCACCTCGTTGATGCCGTTGTGCCCGGTGAGGCCGTTAAAGAGCAGGATATTGATCTCGCCATGCTCGTCCATGGCGGGGTTGATGCGGGTGTAGTCCCCGCTGCCGTAGATCAGCGTGGTGGGCTGCGCTTCGGCATTCCCGGCCGCGGCGACGCCGAGCGCCAGGATCAGCGTCAGCAGCAGTGCGATGGCTTTTCTCATTCCTGTATCCTCCCTGATTCGTGTCGTAAGCACAACTCCGCTTCAGCAGGGTCGATTTGTGCTTTCATAGCACG
Organism: Anaerozeibacter quisquiliarum; assembly: GCF_051162045.1. Lineage (NCBI taxonomy): Bacteria > Bacillati > Bacillota > Clostridia > Eubacteriales > Anaerozeibacteraceae > Anaerozeibacter > Anaerozeibacter quisquiliarum. The sequence continues at coordinate 97,238 of NZ_JBISDI010000010.1, read as the reverse complement.
CGTCAGAGGGGGTGTTTATCAAAAAGACGCCCGGCTTCAGCCGGACAGCGCTCCTCGGGGAGCATATTGGCCTTAAAAGTATACCATCCTGTTTCGAGTTTGTCAAACGATTTGCCCGCAACTCTTTCGGGTTTTGTAGGTTTGCCCGACATGTTTGACAAACCTGCAGTTTTTACGCGCCCGCTCATCACGCAAATACAGAGCCGGCGCCTGTGCTAGCATTTGGAGGGCCGCGGCCCTCCAAGCCTCCCAGAGGCGGGGTGCCTCGGGGGTTATCGACCGCAGTCGAATGCATTCGGATCGACGTCCACGAGCACCACGTCGTCGCCGATGCGCTTGATGCGGTTCCAGGGGATCACCGTGCCCGGCCGGTCGCGCGAGAACAGAGCGAAAAAGCCGCATTCCGCCGGCACCACGATGGCTTCGACCGTCGCGTGGTCGTTGAAGATCATGTCGATGGGCCGGCCGAGCCGGCGCCCGTCGCATACGTTGATGACGTCCTTGCACTTCAAATCGGAAAACGTCATACCCCATCCCCCCTCCGTCTTCATTCTATGCGCCTTTTCCCCCTACGGCCGCATTTTACGGAACATCTATTTGACACGCGCCGTCCAAGACGATAGAATGATTGATATACAACCCTACGCAGTATGTCATGAAAAGTACGATGAGGAAGTGATCCCGACATGATGAAACGTCTGCTTTTATTGGCCATGATCCTGGCGCTGGGCCTGGCCCCCTTGGGGTTGGCCAAGCCGCAGCCGGTCAAGAAAATTGAATTGTCCCAATCGAGCCTGACGCTTGACGTCGGCATCAGCGAGGAACTGATCGTCTCGTTCAAGCCGTCGGGCGCGAGTTCGCCGGTGCATTGGAAGAGCAGCAACGAGGACGTGGCGACGGTCGACGAGGGCGTGGTGCGCGCGTTGTCGCCGGGCCAGGCCACGATCACGGCCAAAACCAAGAACGGCAAGACCGCCAAGTGCGCGGTCACCGTGCCCGATAAAGACAAGGTGGTGGCGCTCACCTTCGACGACGGCCCGGTCGCCAACACGCGCAAGATGCTGGACGTGCTCAAGCAGCACGACGTCAAAGCCACCTTCTTCATGCTCGGCGACAATGTGGCGGCCAACCCCGCGATTGCCAAGGAAGTGTTTGATGCCGGCAACGAGATCGGCAGCCACTCGGTCGACCACAAGAGCCTGCAAAAGATTGCGCTCAAGGACGCCAAGTGGCAGGTTACCCACTCGCTCGATGTGATTGAGGAGGCCATCGGCACGCGCCCGACGCTGATGCGCGCGCCCTACGGCGCGATCGACAAGGACCTCGCGAAGGTGCTCGGCGAGTTGGGCCCGACCTTCGTGCAGTGGTCGGTCGATCCCCGCGACTGGAAGGACCGCGACGCCGACACCGTGTACCTGCGCATCATGGATAAGGTCAAGCCCGGTCAAATCGTGCTGATGCACGACCTGTACAGCTCCACCACCGATGCGGTCAAGAAGCTGATTCCGGCGCTCAAGAAGAAGGGTTACACCTTCGTGACCGTGAGCGAGCTGATTGAGAAGCGCGGGCTGAGCGACACGGCGGGGACGATCATCTTTTAAGCGGTAGCAACAAGCGACAGACGGCAAATGCCGTCTGTCGCTTGTCTTATCGGAGCCTCGTCTCCATTCCTCTCGCTAAAGGGGCGTCTTTGCCGGGGCGGGGGGGCGGCCTGTCGGCAGAACCAGATGAGGCCTCATCTGTACGGCCAACCGTCACCACTTCGCCTTCGAGCATCCCTTCAAGGAGGGGTGGGGATTCTATCCCAGCGTAATGCCCATGCCCGATCGGGTAGGTCGCTTCCAGATACCGGCCTTGGCCTTGACGGCCTTGCCCCCGTCCGCGCGGGTACACAGCATGAACGCCTCGCCCGCGCGGCTCTGCTCGACGAACAGCGCCGACGGATAGGCCTGGCGGCTGCGCTCGGGGCTGGCCGGGTCGTTGACCAGGATCAGGCCGTCCGCCGTCACACCGCGCAGCACCACGTAGTGGCCCCGCTCGGTGAATTCGCCCGGTCCCATGTTGGCGATAATCGGCGTGCCGGCGCGCAGCGTCTCGAGCAAGCCGTCCTCGTCCATGCGCCGCCACCTGCCCGCGACGCCGTGGCGCTTGGCCAGCTTGGCCAGTTGCCTGCGGCCGAGCCCGTCGCCGCGGTACATCCCGCGCTGGCAGGCCTCGCGCAGCAGCGTGTAGGGGGATTGTTCGGTGTCGCCGGTCAGGTAGGCGATCACCATCGACAGGCTTGTCGCGCCGCAACCCGACGTGCTCACCGAGCGCTTGACGCCGTTGTACACGCAGACCGCCTTGGTGTAATCCAGTTGGTACAACTGAGGGATGGGCATACCGCCTTCGCCCAGCACGATCCGCCCGGCCCACTGCCGCGCCTTTTTCTTGCTCTTGTCGAGCTTCTTCATCCCGCTGTTATCCACGCCCGGCACGTCCGACTCGCCGCCGTCGTCGGGCTTGCCCGGCCCCGTGCCATCGTCCGGCTGTTCGCCTTGCGCAGCGTCCGCCGGGGCCTTGCCGGTCAGGTACTTGGTGCGCACGAAGCCGCTCGTGCCGTCGAAGGAGGCCTTGCCCCAGCCCTCCTTGATCGCGCTCACGCTGAGCTTTGTGCCTTGGGGAATGGTCAGCAGCACCTGCGACGAGGTGGAACGCTTCTTGTACAGCTTGATCTCGCGCGTCGCGTAGCGCCGCTTGCCCCTGCCCTCGGGCGCGGGCGTCGGCTCGCCGGGCTCCGCCGGCCCTTCGGTCGGTTCGGCCGTCGGTTCAGCCGTTTCGACCGGCGCGGCCGTCTCGATCGGCGCAACCGGTGATTCTTGCGCATACACATGCGAAAACGGAGCGCCGCCCGCCGTCAGCCACAGCGCCAGGCACAGGCACGCGCTCCGTTTCAATCCGCCGCTCGGGCGATTTCGTCCATTCAATACTGACATGGGGATATTATAACCAGGCCAATCCATCTTGTCAAGTTTCCGTATTTTTGTCGTACACGATCCTAAGCCCCTTGAGCGTCAGCAGCCCGTCCAGCACGTCGATCGCGTCGGTCGCGCCCGACAGCAGAAGCGCCAGGCCGCCGGTCGCGATCACGCGGGCCGAGGGCGCGCCCAGTTCCTCCTTCATCTTGCGCACCAGGTAGTTCACCATGCCGACATGGCCGTACACGATGCCCGACTGCATGTTGGTGATCGTATTCTTCCCGATCACCGTCTCGGGGCGCATAAGCTCGAACCGGGGGAGCTTGGCGGTCTGCTCCACCAGCGCCTCGCTCGACATCTTAATGCCCGGGCAGATCGCGCCGCCCAGGAATTCGCCCTTCTCGTTGACGACGCCGAACGAAGTGGCGGTGCCGAAGTCGATGAAGATGCAGGGCCCGCCGTAGATGTGGTAGGCCGCGACCGCGTTGGCGATGCGGTCGCTGCCCAACTCCCGCGCGTTCTCGTACTTGATGTTGATACCGGTCTTGATCCCCGGCCCCACCATCATGGGCGCGCGGCCCAGGTAGTTGCGGCACATGTGGTCGATCGTAAAGTTGATCGTGGGCACGACCGAGCTCATCACGATGCCGGTGACGTCGTTCATCCGCCTGCCGCCGAAGGTAAACAAGTTGTTGAGCAGCATGCCGTATTCGTCGGAGGACATGCTGCGGTTGGTGGAAATGCGCCAGTAATTGAGCAACTCCTCGCCCTCGAACAGGGCGGTCTTGATGTTGGTGTTGCCGATATCGAGCGTCAGGATCATGCGGTCTTCTCCTACTCTTGTTTCTTTCCTGCCTTCCTCAGCGCGCCGACAATCGGCGTGACCAGGAGCGCCGCCACCGCCGCCTCGCTGATGCCGGCGGTCGCCGCCACACCGGCGATCAACCCGAGCACCGGCTGGGCGTCGATCCCGGCGGCGATGTAGAACAGGAGCATCAGCCCCAGGTACAGAACCGTGTTGGTGAGCGACCCCGCCGCCGCCGCGAACGGCAGCGCCCTGGTCGAGCATTCCCGCCCCTTTGCGCCCAGGCGGTACACAAGATGCGCCACCACCGGCACCGCCAGGCGCGGCACGACGCACATCGCAACCGCCAGCGCCGGATTGCGCTGCGCCAGCGCCAGGGCCAGCGCGGACGGCGCGGTCATCGACAGGCCGAACGCGCTGAGGGTGCTGGCGATGCCGAAGCACGCGCCCAGGATCAGTCCGCTCTTGAGCCCCAGCAGCAGCGTGCCCGCCACCACCGGCACGCACAGGATGGTGACGTTGATGAACCCGAGCGGTATGAGCCCGAGCGGCGTCATGCCCAGCAGGAAGATAACTGCGGCAAAGGCGGCGGTGAACGTCAGGTGAAAGGTCTTGGAATGGTTGTTCATAAGCATACCTCCGTTCGGGTTCGCCAGGTAGCCGCCGGTTTATTCGGACGTCGGTTGGCGGGAGGATTTTTCGTCCGATCGTTTCTGCAGAACCCGACCGCGCAGCCGCGCTGCGCCGAGGGGGTTGCGGGAATGAGCGGGCGGAAAAGCATCCGCCAGGCGGCGTCAGAATGAATCGGCAACTGCCGTAGGATACCCGACGTAATTGGGGGAACGGAAAGGGCGCCCGCCGGATGGGTTCGGTTCCTTTTCAGGATATCGACCCCGGCAAAGTCATTATAGAAGAGCGGGGCGGCGCTATATATCGCGTTCTTGTAAATTTCCAGCACGCTCCATCTGCGCTTCGTGGATTACGCTCAGATCGTGCCGCGCCCGGATCTGGCGGAAGATCAGCTCGACCGTGCGCTCGAGCTCGCCGCCCTTGCGGTAGTCGGCCGGCAGCGCGAAGTCGGCCCGGCACTGCGTCAGCATGTCGTCGGCCAGCGCCCGGTCGCCCGGCGCGTAGACCACGACCGAGGTTCCGCCCTTTTGGCGGGTCATCTTCATGCAGGGCACGTCGGTCAGCCCGTCGCCCACGTAGATCATGTTGGGAAACGGCACGCGGCGCATCTCCTCGGGCGTGAAGTCGTTGAGGTCGCGGTCGTTGGTCACGTCGAGCAAGCCCTTGTTGATGCGGAACAGGTATTGCGTCTTGTTGGTGTAGTTGACCGCGGTGGCCGGCCAGACCGCCTCGCCGTCCGGCCCGTACACATAGGAGGCGGCGAACACCGCCTTGAACGCGCCGGCGATCCGCGTGCCGTCGATGATCTCTTTGAGCCCGGACGAGATGATGTAGTGTTCGACCTCGACGCCGATCTCGCGACCCATTTCTACGGTGCGCGCGAACCAGTCCTCGACGCCCGGGAAGAACTCGATGCCTTTTCCCAGCTTGCCGAGCGCCTCGCGGGTCAGCGCCAGGCGGCCGAGCGCCACCTGGCGCATGCGGTACATGTAGGCCAGCACACCGTCCATCCTGTCCGCGACCGCGGCCTGACGGCAGGACGCCCAGAAATCGTCGGGCGACACGCCGAGCCCCGGCAGGAAGCCGTACTCCTGCATGTCCTTGGGCGAGAGCGTATGGTCAAAATCATAGATCAACGCGGCGATGGGGATGTCGCGCATAAGATGCAGCTCCTTTCGAAGAGAAATGAAGAGGCAGGGACGGGCGCGTGCGCGCCCGTCCCCGTCGCTTCGTCGATTTTACTTGGGTTGGCCTTCGTCCGCCTGTGGCGCGGCGGTCTCCGACGCGCCGTCGGGGTTGGCCGGCTTGGTCACGCTGTCGGGCGCGCCCACCACCTGCGCCCCCGGCGTAAACCTGGGCGCGTCGTCCGAGAACAGTTTCTCCTGCATCTCCGGCGAGGCGATGCCGTCGCCTTCCATGCCGACCGCCGGCTGGAAACGTTTGACCGCGATCATGGTGTTGCTGCCGTAGACGCCGTCGATGACGGCGCCGTACCAGCCCAGTTCGGACAGGCGCTGCTGCAGCTTCTTGACCGCGGGGCCCTTGTCCTTGCGCTTGAGGCGCTGGTAGGGCGCGGGCGTCTCGGCGGGCTGCTGCTGCGCGGGCTCGGGCGTGGCCTCGACCGCCTTGACGCCGCTCTCCGCCGCGCGGAGGTCCTCGAGCGCAACCGCGCTCTCGATGCGCCGGATGGCGTTGTCGATGACGCCCCACTGCTCGGCCGACGCCGCCTTCTGCTCGGCCTGCGTCTGCGAGTCGGTTGCCAGCGCCGCCAACGCGTCGGTGGCCACCGCCGTGCCGACGGCGTTTTGAATGCTCGCGAGCGCCTCGATGAACTCGCCGTCATGCTCCATCGGCGCGGCCGACTTGAGCGCGCGCACCTCCTCGAGGTCGGCGGCCAGTCGGCTTTGCGCTTGAGCCGCGGTGGGGTCGGACTTGAACAGGTTGATGATGCCGGCGCGGTATTCGAGCGTGGCGCGCGTCTTGATAAGCGTCAGGCCCGTGTCGTACAGGTCCTTGCTGACGCCCTCGATCGGCGAGCGCGGCTGGGTGCTTTGGGCCAGATAGATCAGCCCGCTCGCGATCAGCACCACGATCGCGGCCACCGCCATGCCGCGCATGACCCACTTGCGTACGGGGCTGGTCGGGCGCAGCGCCCGATCCTTGTCCCGGTTGAGCTTTTCCAGCAGTTCAGCCCCGTCGCCGGACGTGGCGACCTCCGCGGTCTCCTCGGTGTCGTCCTCGTCGCGCTTCTTGCGCCCCTTGTTCTTGAGCGCCTCCATGCGCTCGATGTAGCCCGCGACCGCAGGGCTGATGCCGGCCTTGCGGATGGGCTTGGGCGGCTGGACGCGCAGATCCAGCTCGCGCGCCAGAATACGCTGCGCCTCCTCGGTCGGCGGCGCGTCCTCAGGCACCGCCGTCAGCTTGCCCAGCGATTCCAACTGATGCGCGTCGGGCTGCCCTTGGGCGAGCTTGAGCCCCGGGAAGGGCTGCACATTGTCTCCGTCCTCCGGCGCGGCCTGGGCCGCCCCCTCGGAGGCCGGCTCATCCCGCCCGTCCTCGTCCTCGTCTTCTTCGGCCGGCTGCGCGTTGTCCACCGCCAGCACCGGACGGTAGGCGGTGCGCGAGTACACATCCTCGCCGGCATCGCCTTCGCCCATATAGCTGGTCTTGGTGTAGGGCGCGTAGCGCCGCGGTTCGCCTTCGCTCTTCTGTGGCAGGTAACGCGGCTGCACCGAGGTATGGCCGCTCATGCGACTCTCGCCCAGCGGGACGCCGCAATGCGGGCAGTTGTCCGCCGCGGGGTCCAGCGTCTTGCCACAATGGCTGCAAAACATAATTCAACCTCCTGAATGGAGTGCTTGGCATCCCAAGTATCATGATTTTATACGAAATTGCCCATTACGTCAAGCGAAACCGCCCAAAATGGCCTAAATTGGGGGGATTACGGGCCGGAAAAACGCCGAACAGGCCGCCGCGTCCCTAAAATCTGGCTATCCCATCGGGTTGGCGGGCACCACCCCGTCGCCCGGCGCTTCGGCGTCCGGCTCCTGCGCGTCCTGCTGCGGGGCGCCCTGCGCGTCCTGCTGCGCGCCTTGCGGGGCCTGCGGGGCCTGCTCGGCGCTCTGGGCGTCGCCGTAGGTATAGGTCACCGGAACCGGCGGCGGGGCGTAATTGGCCCGCTCGCGCCAGCCGATCAGCAGCGTCATGCCCGCGACCATGCAGGCCAGGCTGATCGAGGAAATCCATAGCTTGCCCCGCAGCGGGCAGCGCACCTTCCCCCACAGCAGCACGAGCCCCAGCGGCGGCATCAGCACGCACAGCAGCATGGCCGTAATCATCGCGCGGCTGGGTTTGCGGCGGACCGGCACCTTAAAATTCGGAACGTATGTGTCGCGCATGGGTATCCCTCCGGATGGACTGGCCTCGTTCGTTTCACAGATCGCAGTAATTTATGAAGATACTATAACATATTCGCATGCACATCACAAGAGGGGCGCGGCGGACGCCCCCACTCCCCTCTCTCAAGGGGAATGGGGCTACCGAAGCACCACCGAGCCCTCGCCCAGCAGCGTCACGAGCCCCGCCCGGTCGAAGTCTTCGCCCACCCACAGATTGCGGGGCGCGTTTTCGCGCCGTTTGTCCGGGCCGATCGCGAACACCACGCGGATCAGGCCGGGCGTGGGCATCAGCAGCCGAGCCGCCTGCTCGCGCTGCGCCGCGTCCGCAAGCCGCAGGTACAGCCGGCGCGGGTCGGGCCCGGCGCTTCCGCGCACAAACGGGCGCGACCTAAGCTTTGCGGGCAGGTCGGATTCGTCGGCCGGTTCCTCCGCGGCATCCCTCCGGGGAGGGGCATTGGAACCCATCGCGTCGGCCCCCATCGCATCCGCGTCCAGCGCCCGCACCCCGTCCAGCAGCAGCTTGGGTGCTTCGTCCTCCCTGACCGACAGCTTTCCGGTCATCACCACCGCGCGGCCCGGCTCGAGCTGCTGCCCCAGGCGCTCGTACACGCGCGGGAACACCAGCGCCTCGGTCACGCCGTACAGATCCTCGAGCTGCACGAACGCCATCATCGCGCCCGATCGGGTGGCCTTGAGCCGCTTATCAATAATCAGCCCGCCCATCGCCACCTGCCGCCCGTCCATCGATAGCCCGTGGTCGGGTTCTTCGGAAAGATCGGTAAGCTTTTGGCGGTTGAACGGCAGCTTCGCCAATTGTTCGGCGTACTCGTCGAGCGGATGGCCGGAGATGTACACGCCGGTCATCTCGCGCTCCATCGAAAGCAGCCGCCGCCAGTTGAATTCCTCGACGTTCGGCATCGGCGGCCTGGGCGGTTCGACCGCCAAGCCCAGCTCCCCGCCGAACAGCGACATCTGCCCTTCGAGCCTGGACTTGCGCGCGCGGGCCGCCCCGTCCATCGCCTTCTCGTAGACGGCCGTCTTCTGCGCGCGGAGGCCGGGCAGGCTGTCGGTCGCGCCCGCCATGATCAGGCTCTCGATCACCTTCTTGTTGACCGCGCCCTCACCCAGCCGTTCGATCAGGTCGAACAAATCCTTATAACCCCCGCCGCGCGCCCGCTCGTCCACGATCTCGCGGATCGCGCCGCGCCCCACGTTCTTGACCGCGCCCAGCCCGAACCGGATCGCCGGGCCGTCCACGGTGAAGCGCTCCTGCGAGCGGTTGACGTCGGGCGGCAGCACGGAAATGCCGTGCTTGCGGCAGTACATGATGTAATAGCCCACCTTGTCGGCGTTGCCGGTCACCGAGTTCATCAGCGCCGCCATAAATTCGACCGGGTGGTGGGCCTTGAGCCAGGCGGTCTGCGCGGCTACCACGCCGTAGGCGGCGGCGTGCGATTTGTTGAAAGCGTAGCTGGCGAAAGCCGTCATGTCCTCGAACAGCCGCTCGGCCACGGTCTCGGGCACGCCGCGCCGCACCGCGCCCGGCACCTCGACGGTGCCGTCCTCGCTCAGCTTGCCGTGGATGAAGTATTCCTTCTCCTTGGCCATCACGTCGTGCTTCTTCTTGGACATCGCGCGCCGCACCAGGTCGCTGCGGCCCATCGAGTAGCCGGCGAGGTCCCGCACGATCTGCATCACCTGCTCCTGGTACACCATGCAGCCGTAGGTGACGTCCAGGATCGGCGCGAGCGAGGGGTCGAGGTATTTCACGGACGCGGGGTCGTGCTTGCCCGCGATGTAGCGCGGAATCGACTCCATCGGGCCGGGCCGGTACAGCGATATGCCGGCGATGATGTCCTCGAAGCAATTCGGCTTCATGGCCATCAGGAAGCTGCGCATGCCGCTCGATTCCAATTGGAAGACGCCGTCGGTGTCGCCCGAGGAGATCATCCTGTAGATCGCCGGATCGTCGAGCGGTATGTCCTCGGGCGCAAGGCGCGGCCCGCCGCCTTCCGCGATCATCTTCAGGCTGTCGCCGATCACGGTCAGCGTCCGAAGGCCCAGGAAGTCCATCTTGAGCAACCCCAGCGCCTCGAGCGTGCCCATTGGGAACTGGGTGGTGACCACCTCGTCGTTGGTCTGCAACGGCACGTAGTCGCTGACCGGGCGCGCGGTAATCAGCACGCCGGCGGCATGGGTGGAGGCGTGGCGCGGCATGCCCTCGAGCTTCATCGCGGTGTCGATCAGCTTGCGCACGCGCTCGTCGCCGTCGTAGGCCGAGCGCAGCTCGGCGCTTCCGCCCAGCGCCTTGTTCAACGTCATGTCCAGCGCGAACGGCACCATCTTGGCGACCGCGTCCACCTCCTGATAGCTCATGTCCAGCACCCGGCCCACGTCGCGGATCGCCGCCTTGGCCGCCATCGTGCCGAAGGTGATGATCTGCGCCACATGGTCGGCCCCGTAGCGCCGCGCCACGTAGTCGATCACCTCGCCCCGGCGCTCGTAGTCGAAGTCGATGTCGAGGTCGGGCATCGAGATGCGCTCGGGGTTCAAGAAGCGCTCGAACAGCAGGTTGTACTTGAGCGGGTCGACGCTGGTGATTGACAGGCTGTAGGCCACGATCGAGCCCGCGCCGCTGCCCCGGCCCGGCCCGACCAGGATCCCGTTGTCCTTGGCGTACTTGATAAAATCCCACACGATCAAAAAGTAATCGACGAAGCCCATCGACTCGATCACGCCGAGTTCGTAGTCGAGCCGCGCTTGCGCTTCCGGCGCGTCCGTGCCATAAAGCCTTTCAAGCCCCTCGCGGCACAGCGCGCGCAAAAGCAAGGCCGCGTCCTGACCCGGCTCGAGCGGGTACCTGGGCAGATGCCGCGCGCCGAAGTCGAAGTCCACCCGGCAGCGCTCGGCGATTTTGACCGTGTTGTCGAATGCGTCGTCGAACTGCGGGAACAGGGCGCGCATCTCCTCCTCGCTCTTGACGTAGAGCTGGTCGGTCTCGATGCGCATGCGGTTCTCGTCCGACAGCGTCTTGCCGGTCTGGATGCACATCAGCACTTCCTGCGCCTCGGCGTCGCCCGCCTCCAGGTAGTGGCAGTCGTTGGAAACGACCAGCGGCAGATCCATCGACCGGGCCAGCCTGACCAGCCTCGGCAACACCCGCTTCTCCTCGGGGATGCCGTGATCCATCAATTCGATGAAGAAGTTGCCATCGCCGAAGATCGCGCGGTAGCGCTCGGCGATCTCGCGCGCTTCCTGCTCGCGCCCGTCGAGCAGCAGCGCCGGCACTTCGCCCGACAGGCAGGCCGACAGCGCGATCAGCCCCTCGCTGTAACGCTCAAGCAGCGCGTAATCGACGCGAGGCCGGTAGTAGAAACCGCGCAAAAAACCCTCGCTGACCAGCCTGACCAGGTTGTTGTAGCCGGTCTGGTTCTCGCACAGCAACACCAGGTGCCCGTAATCGCGCGCGGCGCTGCGCTTATCCTCCATGTCGGGGCAGACGTACACCTCGCAGCCGATGATCGGGTGGATGCCGCGCTTCTTTGCGGCCTGGTAGAACTCCACCACCCCATACATCGCGCCGTGGTCGGTGATCGCGCAGGCCGTCTGGCCGAGCGATTCCAGCCGATCCATCAGAGGGTCGATCATGCACGCGCCGTCGAGCAGGCTGTACTGGCTGTGCAGGTGCAGGTGGACGAAATTGCTCATGACTGGGCCTCCCGGTATCCTTTTGTTTGAAATATTATATCACATATGATACAATGGCGCAAAAGCGCCGATCGGAGACTTCTGTATGAAAAGATTCGCGCACTGGATCGCAATCGCTTTTCTGGTGGCGGCGGTGCTGCTCGGGCAGCAATTCGGCCTGCTGAAAGGGGAAAAGCTCGAGCCCAAGCGGCTTGGCGACCTGTTTCAGTCCGAGGAAACGCCGCCCGCACAGGCGATCGACGAGGACGGCCGCTACGACGCCAAGGACGAGGTGGCGCTGTACATAAACACCTACGGCCGCCTGCCGGGCAACTACATCACCAAGGCGCAGGCCGCGAAGCTCGGCTTCGACAACCGCCAAACGACGCTCGATCAGGTGGCGCCCGGCCAATCGATCGGCGGCGACCGCTTCGGCAACTACGAGGGCCTGCTGCCCGCCGCGCCCGGACGGACGTGGCGCGAATGCGACATCGACTACCGCGGCGGGACGCGCGGGGCCAAGCGCATCGTGTTCTCAAGCGACGGCCTGATCTACTATACCGCCGACCACTACAAGACTTTTGAGAGGCTCAACTGATATGCGCTACCTGTGCCTGAACCCCCGCGCGCTGGCAGACGTGCGGCAGATGCACGCCCATTTGCGGGACGAGCTTGATTTCCCGCCCCATTACGGCATGAACCTGGACGCGCTGTACGACGAGCTGACCGTCCTCGGCGCGCCCACCTCGATCCTGTGCCTGCAATACGAACAGCACGGCGCGCCCCTCTACCCCCACGCCGAGCCGTTCTACCGCGTCATTCAAGACGCCGCCGAGGCAAATCCCCATCTGCGCGTCGATTGCGTGACGCTGCCCGGGGCATAGGTCATTGACGAAACAACGGCAGCAATAGAAAGGATAAACGGCATATGTGGAAAGAGAGCTATCAAATCGGCGTGGACAGCATCGATACGCAGCACAAGGCGCTCTTTGAGATGGTTGAAAAGCTGATGAACATCGTAGGCGGCGAGCAATGGGACGAGGCCAGGGCCGAAAGCGTCCGCGCGGTGGCCTTCCTGAAGGGGTACGTGGTGAACCACTTCGCGGACGAGGAAGCCTACCAGCTGAAGATCGGATACAAGGACCGCGAGGCGCACAGGCGGATTCATCAGGGGTTTGTGCGAACCGTCCTGGAAGCCGAGCGCAGGATGGCGGAGTCGGATTTTGCCCAGCCGGTGCTGAAGCAGTTTGTGGGCACGCTGACCACCTGGCTGATCTACCACGTCGCCGGCGAAGACCGAAAGTATGTCGATCTCGTAAAACCCAAGGCGCCGTCACAGGCCAAAACCTATCAGGAGAGCTTCGCCGAAAGCATGCGGAGCGTGTTTGCCACGCTGACCGGCGCGCAGGTCGTCGGCGTGGAACAGGGCCTGCCCGCGTCGGACGATGGGCTGTACGTCAATGTGGGGCTTCTGGGTCGGCGCGAGGGGAACGCCACGTTTGTCTTCCCCCGCGAAACGGCATTCTCGATCATCCGGGCCATGACCTTTATGGATGTGGACACCGTCGATGAAATGGTGGAGTCCGCGCTGTGCGAGGTATCCAACATCATCAGCGGAAACGCCGCCTCGGTGCTGGCGGACGCAGGCATCGAATGCGACATCACCACCCCCGATTTTGGCGAGCAGTTCAAGCCCCGCAATGCGGACCGCTCGCTCCGGTTCCTGACCGGCTTGGGCGACATCGGCGTGTCCGTCGAGCTGCGGTAACGCTCCGCGAATTAATCAAAAATAACGATCCCTCCCTAGACAAACCTTCTTCTTAAGCGATAAAATAAAGTTTGGCTTTTACGCTTACTAGGAGGTTCCCTTATATGCAGCATCCCGAGCTCAAGCGCGAGACCGAGCGGCGGCGCACGTTCGCCATCATATCGCACCCCGACGCGGGCAAGACCACGCTGACGGAGAAGCTGCTGCTCTACGGCGGCGCGATCCGGCAGGCCGGCTCGGTCAAGGCGCGCAAGGCTTCGCGCCACGCCACCAGCGACTGGATGGAGATCGAGAAGCAGCGCGGCATCTCGGTCACCTCGTCGGCGATGCAGTTCGATTTCGACGGCTACCGCATCAACATCCTGGACACGCCCGGACACCAGGATTTTTCCGAGGACACCTACCGCACGCTGGTCGCCGCCGATTCGGCCTGCATGCTGATCGACTGCGCCAAGGGCGTCGAGGAGCAGACGGTCAAACTGTTCAAGGTGTGCCGGCTGCGCTCGATTCCGATCTTCACCTTTGTCAACAAGCTCGACCGCGCCGGCAAGGATCCGTTCGAGCTGATGGAGGAGCTCGAGCGGGTGCTGGGCATACGCTCCTGTCCGGTCAACTGGCCGATCGGCGTGCACGGCGATTTCAAGGGCGTGTACCACCGCGACACCCGCGAGGTCGAATTATACCAGGGCGGCGACCACGGGCAGCGGCAAGTGGACGTGCGCACCATCGCGCTCGACGACCCGGCGCTCAGGGAGGCGCTCGGCAAGGGCTACCACGACAAGCTGATCGAAGACATCGAGCTGCTCGACGTGGCGGGCGACCCGTTCGACCTCGAGCAGATCCTGAACGGCCAGCTGACGCCCATGTTCTTCGGCTCGGCCGTGAGCAACTTCGGCGTCGAACCGTTCCTCAAGCGCTTCCTGCGCTACACCAAGTCGCCCACGCCCCGCGTGTCGGACGCGGGCACGATCGAGCCGACCGACGACAAATTCACCGCCTTCGTGTTCAAGATCCAGGCCAACATGAACCCGGCGCACCGCGACCGGCTGGCGTTCCTGCGCGTGTGCTCGGGCGTGTTCGAAAAGGGCATGGATGCCTGGCACTCGTCCTCCGGCAAAGAGATCGCGCTCAAGCAGCCCCAGCAGTTCATGGCGCAGGAGCACGAGTCGGTCGAGACCGCCTATCCGGGCGATATCATCGGCCTGTTCGACCCCGGCATCTTCCGGCTGGGCGACACGCTGTGCACCGGCAAGCCGGTGCGCTACGGAGGGATACCGCTGTTCGCGCCCGAGTTCTTCTGCCGGGTCAGTCCGGTCGATTCGATGAAGCGCAAGCAGTTCCTCAAGGGCGTCGCGCAGCTGTCGCAGGAGGGCGCGATCCAGACCTTCAAGCGCCCGAACATCGGCCGCGAGGAGATGATCGCGGGCGTGGTGGGCATATTGCAAATGGATGTGCTCGAGTACCGGCTTAAGGCCGAGTACGGCGTCGAGATTGCGCGCGAGGACCTGCCGTTCCGCCTCGTGCGCTGGGTGAGCGAAACGCCCAAGCCGCCGAACCGGCTGCGGCTGACCAGCACCACCCACATCGCCATCGACCAGTCGGGCCGGGACGTGCTGCTGTTTGAAAACGAGTGGAGCATACGGCTGGCGATGGAAAACAACGAGGGCCTGAAACTCATGGAAACCGCCGACCGCGTCGAGGCCGACGCATTCGTCGTCTGATAAAAAAGGAGACTTGTATTTGAACATTACGCGAAACGACATCCGGAACATCGCGATCATCGCCCACGTAGACCACGGCAAGACCACGCTGGTCGACGAGATGCTCAAGCAAGGCGGCGTGTTCCGTCAAAATCAACAGGTGGCCGATCGGGTCATGGATTCGGGCGACATCGAGCGCGAGCGCGGCATCACGATCTTGGCCAAGAACACCGCCGTGCACTATGAGGGCGTTAAGATCAACATCGTCGACACCCCCGGCCACGCCGACTTCTCGGGCGAGGTGGAGCGGGTGCTCAAGATGGTGGGCGGCGTGGTGCTGCTGGTGGACGCGTTCGAGGGCCCGATGCCGCAGACCCGGTTCGTGCTCAAGAAGGCGCTCGAGCTCGAGCTTAAGGTCATCATCTGCGTCAACAAGGTGGATCGCGGCGACGCGCGCCCCGTCGAGGTGGTGGATGAGACGCTGGAGTTGCTGCTTGAGCTCGACGCCACCAACGAGCAGCTCGACAGCCCGGTGGTGTTCGCCTCCGGGCGCGACGGCACCGCCACGCTCGATTGGCAAAAGCCCGGAGCGGACTTGCGGCCGCTGTTCGACGCGATTCTCCGCCACATCCCCGCGCCTGCGGGCGACCCGGACGCGCCGCTGCAGCTCTTAATCTCCACGCTCGACTACAACGACTACGTCGGGCGCATCGGCATCGGGCGCATCGAGCGCGGCAGCATCCACTCGGCGCAAATGGCCGTCACCTGCAACCATCTGAACGACCAGATTTCCGCGCCCACGCGGCTGACCGGGCTGTTCTCCTTCGACGGGCTCAAGCGCGTGCCCTGCGAGTCGGCCGAGGTGGGCGACATCGTGGCGGTGACCGGTTTCGACGATCTGGCAATCGGCGATACGCTGTGCGCGCCGGGTTCCGTCGAGCCGTTGCCGTTCGTGCAGATCGACGAGCCGACGGTGGCCATGACCTTCTGCGTCAACGACGGCCCGTTTGCCGGCACCGAAGGGCAGTACGTCACCTCGCGCCACCTGCGCGCGCGCCTCTTCAAGGAGACGCAGACCGACGTGTCGCTGCGCGTCGAGGATTTGGGCAGCACCGACGCCTTTAAGGTATTGGGCCGGGGCGAGCTGCATTTGTCGATCTTGATCGAGACCATGCGCCGCCAGGGCTACGAATTCGCCGTGACCAAGCCGACGGTGCTCTATAAAGAGGTGGACGGCGTTTTGCACGAGCCGATGGAGCGGCTGGTTTGCGACGTGCCCAGCGGATACGTGGGCGCGGTGATCGAAAAGCTGGGCCGGCGGTACGGTACCCTGCTGTCGCTCAGCGGCGTCGAGCGCACGCGCCTGGAATTCTCGATCCCGGCGCGCGGGCTGTTCGGCTACCGCTCGGAATTTTTGACCGACACGCGCGGCGAGGGCGTGATGAGCGCGGTGTTCGACGGCTACGCGCCCGCCAAGGGCGACATCCCCTCGCGCGTCTCGGGCTCGCTCGTGGCCTCGGAGACCGGCGACGTGGCGGCCTACGCGCTTTTCTACATCCAGGAGCGCGGCATGCTGTTCGTGAGCCCCGGTGACCGCGTGTACAGCGGCATGGTGGTGGGTGAGAATTCCCGCCCCGGCGACATCGACGTCAACGTGTGCAAGAAAAAGCACCTGACCTCGATGCGCAACAGCGCGGGCGCGGAAGACGTGTACCGCGCCACCAGCGTGCGCATCCCCACGCTCGAGGAATCGCTGGAGTTCATCGGCGACGACGAGCTGGTCGAGATAACGCCGAAATCGATCCGCATGCGCAAACGCGTGCTGGACGGCGAACGCCGCCGCAAGCTCGCGAGCCGCAAATAATGAAAGCTCTCCATCTTAAACTGCATGATTTTCGCAACTACGCCCGCGCCGAGCTCAGCCCGGCCGCGGGCATCACCGCGCTCACCGGCGACAACGCGCAGGGCAAGACCGCGCTGCTCGAAGCGCTGTACCTGTGCTGCACCGGGCGCTCGCACCGCACAGCGCGCGACCGCGATCTGATCCGCTGGGGCCAGCCGCTCACGCGCGTTACGGTCGTAACCCAGCAGGGCGACGGCAGCCACGAGGTCGAGATCACCCTGCCCGAGGCCGCGCGCAAGCAGGTGAAGGTCAACGGCACGGCAATCGCTCGCTCGGGCGAGCTGATGGGGCATGTGTGCGGCGTGCTGTTCTCGCCCGAGGACCTGGCGCTGGTCAAGGCGGGCCCGGCCGAGCGGCGGCGCTTCATCGACATGGAACTGTCGCAAATCCGCCCGGCCTACTATTACGCGCTGCAACGCTACCAGCGCGCGCTGACCCAGCGCGGGCGGCTGCTGCGCGACGCATTCAAAGATGAGTCGCTGCTCAAAACCCTGCCCAGCTGGGACGAGCAGCTGGCGTCTTCGGGCGCGTCGATCATCGAGTACCGGCGCGCGTTCGTCGAAAAGCTGGCCGCGCACGCCGGGCGCGTGCATGCCGGGCTGTCGGGCGGCCGGGAGGCGTTGGACGTGCGCTATGCCTGTTCGATCGGTTCGGACGAGTCGGGCGCGGCGCTTGCGCAGGCGCTCTACATCGCGTTCGACCGCGCGCGCGCATCGGATTTGGCGCGCGGCATTACCTCGGTCGGCCCCCACCGAGACGACCTCGCGCTCACGCTGAACGCTGTGGATGCGCGCGCCTTCGGCTCACAGGGCCAGCAGCGCTCCTGCGCGCTGTCGCTCAAATTGGCGGAGCTTAAGGTCATGCACGAGGAAACCGGCGAGCACCCGATCTTGATGCTCGACGACGTGCTCAGCGAGCTCGACCCTTCGCGCCGCCGGCAACTGCTGCACGCGCTCGGCGACGTGCAAACGCTGATTACCTGCACCGACCCTGCGGACCTGGCCGGAGCGGAGGTTTCGGAACTGCTGAAAATTGAGCATGGAACGATCTGCGATTAGCCGTTGAAATACCGACTGACCTTGTCCACATTGACCTGATGCTGCGGGTTGCCGCGCTCGGTGCCGTGGGTGATGCTGCCCTTGAGGTGGATGCAGAACTGGCCGTTGAAGTTGTTGGTCTTGCTGATCTCGGCCCCGTGCGGCATGCCGTTCATCGCGGCGGCGTAGTAGCGCCCGCGCGCGACCAGCAGGATCGGTCGGCTGTCCCACGACCAGGCCCCGCCGTAAACCTTCTTGAGCCGCGCGGTGTCGCCGGCGGTCTTGGGTTCGACGTCCAGGTGGTTGTGCCCGCCCACGCGCCGGATGTTGATGCGCTTGCCCGTCGTGAGATCGACGATCCTGGCCGTCCCGCGCCGGCGGAACGCCCATTCGATGCCGCTGCGGCCCCAGGCGGCGTCCGACACCTTGGGCATCTTGCGCGCGCCCTTCGAAAAGATCTTCCGAACCGTGGATGCATTGGCCTTGCCGCTGACGGACAGAGCGTTTATCATTTGAAACACGCGGATGGCCTTCTCGGTGGCTGCGTTCATGCTGCCGGTCGCGGACGAGGCCTTCAAGTATCCCTTTGCGGCCAGCCGCTTCTGCATACGCAGACAGTTGTTCTTCGGCGATTTCTTTTGCGGTTTTTGCTTCTTCCCCCGGCTGGCCGGCGTCTTTTCGTGCTTCGCGCCGGTCTTTGCCAGTTTGTCCTTGGCGATGTAGCCGCCGCCGACCAGCCGCGCCCACTTGCCCTTGGTTCCGGCAACGCTGACCTTGCCGCCCTTGCGCACCGTCTTTAGCGCCTTGCTCCGCTTGTCGGCCTTGGCATATATCTTGGCGTCCGCCTTGAGCAGCGCCGTGACTGAGGCCAGCGCCGGCATCCCGGCGCACAGCATCATCAACGCGCACACACAGGCGCACGCCGCCTTGATCCGTTGGATGAATGGATTACGAATGCGCACGATCCATACCTCCGCCTCGTATTGGTTCACCAACGCCATTATATTACAAAACTATTTCAATATCAAGCCCTTTCTAAATATTCAGCCGTAAATATTACAAATGTTATATCTTGGGGAAATCGACCTTCCTGAGCGCCCACAGCAGCGGCAGGCCCAGCGCGTAGCACGCGCCCAGTTGCCCCAGCCCCACCCACATGGCGTTGAGCAGGAACGGGGTGTTGTAGGACAGCGAGAGCACGAGGCCCACCACCAGCATGTTGACGGCGACCGGCGGCAGCGCGGCAAGCACTGGCCGCGCGCGCAGCCGGCGGGTCAGCAGCGCCGCGATCAGCGTGGCAAGCGAGCCGAAGATGACGTCGAGCGCGGTCGCGCCGCCCAGCAGGTTGGCGGTCAGGCAGCCGACGAACAGCCCCGGCACCGCGGCCGGCGTGAGCACCGGCAGGATCGTAAGCGCTTCGGACACGCGCAGCTGGAAATTGCCCTGAAAGCCCGAGATCGGCGCGAGCAGCAACGCGACCGCCGCGTAGATGGCCGCGATCACCGCGGCCTGAGTGAGCATGCGGGGGGTAAAGAACGATTTCATGTCCATGGAGATTCCTTCCTTCTCTAAAAATTACGAGGGCGGCACACGCCGCCCTCAAAAATCGGGGCGCTGGTGAAGCGCCCCGACATACCGTGTCGCCACGGCAAACCTGGTTTTGTTTAACGACAGGAGGGCTGCGAACTGTCGGTTATGCGGCTGTGGTCTCCCCTAAAAATCTGCGCTGCGCGTGGTGCGCGGGAAAGGCAGCACGTCGCGGATGTTGGCAATACCGGTCAGGTACATGATCAGCCGCTCGAAGCCCATGCCGAAGCCGGCGTGCGGACAGGAGCCGTACTTGCGCAGGTCGAGGTACCACCAGTAGCTCTCGGGCTCCATGCCCATCTCCCGGATGCGCGCTTCCAGCACGTCCAGCCGGTCTTCCCTCTGGCTGCCGCCGCACAGCTCGCCCACGCCGGGCACCAGCAGGTCGGCCGCGGCCACGGTCTTGCCGTCGTCGTTCAGGCGCATGTAGAACGCCTTGATCGCCTTGGGATAGTCGGTTACGAACACCGGCCGGCCAAAGTGCTGCTCGCTCAGATAGCGCTCGTGCTCGGTCTGCAAATCGCAGCCCCAGCTGACCGGATACTCGAACGCCACGCCCGAAGCCTTGAGGATTTCAATGGCATCGGTGTAACCGACGCGCGCGAACTCGGCGTCGCGCACCTGCGTCAGCCGCTCGATCAGGCCCTTGTCGACAAAGCCGTTCAGGAACTTCATCTCCTCGGGGGCCTCGCAAAGCACGGCGTCGATCAGGTACTTGACCAGGTCCTCCTGCAGATCCATGTCCTCCTTGAGCGTGGCGAAGGCCATCTCGGGCTCCATCATCCAGAACTCGGCGGCATGGCGCGCGGTGTAGCTGTTCTCGGCGCGGAACGTGGGCCCGAAGGTGTACACATTGCGGAACGCCAGCGCCAGCGCCTCGGCGTTGAGCTGGCCCGACACCGTCAGCGCCACGCGCTTGCCGAAGAAGTCGGCGTCGTAATCGACCTCTCCGTCCGCTGTCTTGGGCACCTTGTCGAGGTCGAGCGTGGTGACCGAGAACATCTCGCCCGCGCCCTCGCAGTCGGAGCCGGTCAGGATCGGGGTGTGGGCATAGACGAAGCCGCGCTCGTGCATGAAGCGGTGAATCGCCTGCGCCGCGATCGAGCGTATGCGGAACGCGCACTGGAACAGGTTGGCGCGCGGGCGCAGGTGCTGGATCGTGCGCAGGTACTCGAGCGTGTGGCGCTTCTTTTGCAGCGGGTAGTCGCTGGGACTTACGCCGATCAGCGTAAGCTCCGTCGCCTTGAGCTCGAACGGCTGGGGCATGTCGGGCGTCGCGATCAGCGTACCGGAAACGCCGATCGCCGCGCCCACGCCCACCTCGCGCAGCAGCTCGCGGTAGCCGGGCAAAGCTACTTCCTCGAGTACGATCTGCAAATTCCTGAAGCAGCTGCCGTCGTTGAGCTCGATGAACGCGAAATTCTTGCTTTCGCGCGCGGTGCGCACCCAGCCCTTCACGGTCACGCCCGGCAGATCGCCGGTCGGCACTTCGCGGTACAGATCGCGTACGAGGACATCGGCCATGGATAACAACTCCTTCTCAACGGTAATTGCTATAGTATACGCCGGGGTTACGCGCGCTGTAAAGCACATTCGCGTTACGTAGCGCTATTCGTCATCCAGAATGACGAGGTTCTCCCGGCCGAACAGGTCGGCGAAGTGCCGGAGGTTTTCCCTGCCCTGCGGCGGTACGACCGGCGGTTGGGCGCCCGACGCGCGGTCGCCCTCGACGGTCACCTTGAGCGCCATCGGCCGGCCGAAGGCTTCGCTCAGCGCCTGCTCGATCGGCGCGCGCATCGCGTCCTTGTCGAGTATGGCGCGGTACATCTTGCGCGTGCGCGGCAGCTCCAGCACGGCCGCGTCGCCTTCTAGGCCCTTGAACGCCGCCTCGCGGATCAGCGGGAAGCTGGCCTTGGCGCGCTCCTCCACCAATGAGCGCGCCGCGGTCCACTGCGCCGCGCCCTCGGCCTCGGGGACGGCGGTCACAGCCTTCGCCGCCGGTTCGGGCGCGCGCGCAGGCTTCGGTTTTTCCTTGGGCTTGGGCGCGTCCGGCGCAGGTTCGCGCGCCGGTTGGGCTTGCGCCTGCATCCCGCTCGCCAGCGCGGCTTCCAGCTTGGCGATCCGCTCGATCAGCGCCGTATCCCCTGGTTCGCGCTCGGGGTGGCAGGCGCGCACGGCGCACAGCTCCAGCACGCTCCGGGGCTGCGCCGCCCACTTCATGTCGCTCTCGGCGTCCATGAACAGCCGCATCATCCGCATCAACGCCTCGCGGGGCGGCTCCTTCGCCTGCTCGCGGTAGCGCACCGCGTCCTCCTCGGCCAACTCCAGCAGCTCGGCCAGCTCCGCTTTGACGATCTGCGCAAGCAGCAGCGCGCGCATGTGCGCGACTACCTCGCGCGCGAACACCGCCGGGTCGCGCCCGTCGGCGATCAGCCGGTCGATCAGCAGCAGCGCGCGCGCCGCGTCGCCTCGGGTCAGCGCGCCCGCGAAGTCGAACAGGAACGTGCGGTCGGACGCGCCCAGCACGCCCCGCACCAGTTCTGCGGTCACCTTGCCCGCGCCGTAGGACAGGCACATGTCCAGCAGCGACAGCGCGTCGCGCATGCCGCCCTCGGCGGCGCGCGCGATGTCGGCAAGCGCCGCCTCTTCCGCCTCGGCCCCGGCGGCATCGGCCACCGTGCGCAGCCGTCCGACGATCAGCCTGGCCGGAATGCGCTTAAAGTCGTAGCGCTGGCAGCGCGACAGGACCGTGGCGGGCAGTTTTTGAGGCTCGGTGGTCGCCAGGATGAATACCGCGTGTTCGGGCGGCTCCTCGAGCGTCTTGAGCAGCGCGTTGAACGCGCCGGTCGAGAGCATATGCACCTCGTCGATGATGTACACCTTGTAGCGGCCCACGCTCGGCGGGTAGACCACCTTTTCACGGAGCGCGCGGATCTCGTCGACGCCGTTGTTCGAAGCGGCGTCGATCTCAACCACGTCCATGTTGTTCTCTTTTGATAGTTCCGCGCAGGCCTCGCACGCGCCGCAGGCCTCGCCGCCCGCAGGGCTCGCGCAGTTGATCGCGCGCGCGAACACCTTGGCGGTCGTGGTCTTGCCGGTGCCGCGGCTGCCGCAGAACAGGTAGGCATGCGCCACGCGTCCGGTCTCGATCTGGCGGATCAGCGTGGTGACGATGGGCTCCTGGCCCACCACGTCGGCAAAGCGCCCGGGCCTCCAGGCGCGGTACAACGCCTGATACGCCATGGCCTACACCTTTTTCACCGGGTAGGTCTTGCCGAAGGTATCAACGGTCACCTTCTTCATGCGCTGCTCGGCCTTCGGGCGGTCCTGCGCGCCGGTCGGGGTATGCGCGATGCGGTCGACCGCCTCCATCCCCGAGGTGACCTGACCGAACGCGGCGTAGGCCCCGTCCAGGTGGGGGCTGTCGCCGTGCATGATGAAGAACTGACTGCCCGCCGAGTCGGGCATCATGCTGCGCGCCATCGACAGCACGCCGCGCGCGTGCTTGAGCGCGTTGGGGAAGCCGTTTTGACGGAACTCGCCCGCGATCGAGTAGCCCGGCCCGCCCATGCCGGTGCCGGTCGGGTCGCCGCCCTGGATCATGAAGCCGGGGATCACGCGGTGGAAGATCAGCCCGTCGTAGAAGCCCTGCTGAATCAGGCTGACGAAGTTGGCGACCGAGTTGGGCGCGATCTCGGGGAACAGCTCGGCCTTAATCACATCGCCGCACGCCATTTCGATGGTCACGATGGGGTTCATATAAGATGCCCTCCTTATGATGGCAGTGGCCTGGCGACCACAGCATTCGTGAAAGATTGCGAGAAATCTGTTCGTCCGGCAAGGAGCCGAGGCGCAGGCGTAGCGGCGCTGCGTCAAGCAGAAGGCGACGCGGCCGGGCGGAAAAAGATCCGCAGGAATCCGCGGCTGCCGCGGTCGTCAGGCCACTTCTTCATTCTTCACCACGGTGTACTTGTAGCCCTTCGTATCCACGGTCATCTTCGCGATCTTGTACTCCACGAGCGGCTTGTCGAGCGGGTCGGTCTGCGTGTTCGCGATCATGTCGAGCGTGGCGTAACTGTCGTCGCCGACCAGCTTGCCGAACGCCGCGTAGTCGCCGTCGAGCTTGGTATAGTCGCCGTGCATGATAAAGAACTGGCTGCCCGCCGAATTGGGGTCGGTCGCGCGCGCCATCGACACCACGCCCCGCGTGTGGCTCAGGTCGTTGCCTTCAAAACCGTTGTTCTTGAACTCGCCCTTGATCGTATAGTCGGGCCCGCCGGTGCCGTTGCCCAGCGGATCGCCGCCCTGGATCATGAACGTGCTGATTACCCGGTGGAAGGTCAGGTCGTTGTAGAAGCCCTGCTCGATCAGGTTCACGAAGTTGGCCACCGTGTTGGGTGCGATCTCGGGGTAGAGCACCATGCGCATCACATGTCCGTCCTTGAGTTCGAGGGTCACCTCGGGGTACGGAATCTCATCGGCCTTCTTGGTCGGCTGGCTGCCGCAGCCGCCGAGCGAGAGCACCGTCATGAGCAAAAGTCCCAAGGCCACCCATCGTTTCATCTCCGTCATCTTTGTTCTCCTCCTTCAATCAGCCGTCGTTTGCGCTCGAGCATTTCATCGACGCGCGCAATGTAGTGTTCGACGTTCTTCACGTTGGGCGCGCGCTCGATGCGCCTTTCTCGCGGAAACAGCCACTTGGTGATCGCGCCCGCGCCGAGCGCCAGGATGGGCGCGGTCTCCTCCATGATGTCGATGTTGTAGACGCACGCGCGGCCCTCAAGCGCGTAGCCTACGTTTTCGAGGTTGCCCGCCATGTACTTTTGGCGGTACAGGTAATAGGGCCGATACCCCGCAGCACCCAACCGCGCGCGCGCCAGTTCCACCATCCGCGCGGCCTCCCCCGCCTCCGGCTGCACCCATGCCTGCTCGTGCAGTCGGCTGGCCCGCTTGATCGAAAGCGCATGCACGGTGACGCTGTGCGGCATGAGGGCGATCACCCGGCCCACCGTCGCCTCGAAGTCGGCCGTGGATTCGCCCGGCAGCGCCGCGATCAGGTCCATGTTGACCTCAAAGCCCATCTCGCGCGCCAGTTCATAGGCCTTAAGCGTGTCGGCGCTCGTATGCGCGCGCCCGATGCGCCTGAGCGTCTCGTCGCTGAACGTCTGCGGGTTGACGCTCACGCGCTCGACGCCCCGGTCGCGCATGACCGTAAGCTTCGCCCGGTCGATCGTGTCGGGCCGGCCGGCTTCCACGGTCCACTCGCGCGCGCCCGGGAACAGCGCCTGCGCTTTTTCGAGTACCCTGTCCAGCTGTTCCGCCGTCAGCGCGGTCGGCGTGCCGCCGCCGAGGTAGCAGGCCCGTGCGCACAGCCCGGCCCCTTGCACAATGCGCCGCGCGCCCTCCATCTCGCGCAACAGCGCCGCCAAATAGGGCTCGACCAGCCGTCCGTCGCCCAGCGTGTCCGAGGCGAATGAACAATAGGCGCAGCGCGTCACGCAAAAGGGGATGCCGATATACAGGTCGTACTCGTCCATCTCGCGTTCGATGAGGCCCCGCTGCATCGCCAGGATGTCGGTGAGCAGCCGCGCGCGCGCGGGCTCGACGTAGAAGGTGTCGATCAAAAAGCGTTCGGCCTCGGCCTCGTTCATCCCGGCCGCGCGGGCTTCGTAGAGCAGGCGCGTCGGGCGGATGCCGGTCAGCGAGCCCCAGGGCGGCGCCGCGCCGGTCAACTGCTTAAGCAGCAGAAACAGCCCGGTCTTGAGCGCGCGCTTGTAGGCGCGCTTTCCCTCGAGGCCTCCGGCGACCGCGTCGGCCTCGTGCGTCAGCGTACGCCCGTCGAAGGTCCAGGTCTCGCGCCAGCGGCCGCCGATCTGTTCGTGCCGGTGCGCGAGCGGGCGCGTCCCCTCGGTCAGGCTGATTTGCGCATCCGGCCGGAACAGCCGCACGACTTCGCAGATGTCGCCGTACAGCTCGGGCGCGTCGGTGGTCAAATGGATCACGCCCAGGCCTCCGCAATCTCGCCGAGGCCCGCCGGCGATCCGTGCCCCGCGTAGACGGTCGCGGCGTCCGGCATCCTGAACAGCCGGTCCAGCGAAGCGATCATCGCCGCCTCGTCGCCGCCGGGCAGGTCGAGCCGGCCGTAGCCGCGCTCGAACAGCGTGTCGCCGGTAAACAGCGCGCAGGTTTGTTCGTGCCACAGGCACAGCCCGCCGGGCGTGTGCCCGGGCGTCCCGAGCACTTCGAACGCCATGCCGGCCAGGGTGATCGGCCCCTCTTCGAGCAGCCGGTCGGCGCGGCAGGGCTCAAACGTCAATTGCGACGAGCGCGCGTCGTAGCAGTTCAGCGCCGGGTCGAGCAGGTAATCCGCGTCGCCCGCCCCGATCAGCACCTCGGCCCCGGTCGCCTTGCGCAGCCGCCCGGCGGCCAGGATGTGGTCGAAGTGGCCATGCGTCAGCAGGATATGTTTCAGACGCTTGCCGCTGGCTTCAACCGCTTGCAAGAGCTCGGGCAGCGCGTCGCCCGCATCGATCAGCAGCGCCTCTTCGCCTTGCTTTTCATAGACGAGGTAGGCGTTGGCCGCGTACATTCCGCAGCGTATGCGGCGTATCTCCATCTCAAAACCCCTTTCGGCTGTCGAGCAGCAGCGTGACCGGGCCGTCATTGAGCAAACTGACCTCCATGTCCGCTCCAAACCTGCCGGTCTCGACCCGGATGCCGCGCGCGCGGAGGTTGTCGGCCATCTCGCCCAGCATGGGCTCCGCGGCCTCGGGCCGCGCGGCGCGCGAAAAGCTGGGCCTGCGCCCGTGGCGCGCGTCGCCGAGCAGCGTGAACTGCGACACCAGCAGAATCGACCCGCGAACGTCCTCGATCGAACGGTTCATCTTGCCCGCCTCGTCCTCGAAGATGCGCAGCCCAAAAATCTTGTCCTCGACGTATTTGCGATCGGCCTCGGTATCCCCTTCCTCCGAGCCCACCAGCGCCAGATACCCCGGCCCGATGCGGCCCACGACTTCGCCGCCTACCGACACGCTTGCGTGCTTCACCCGCTGTATCACCGCGCGCATCTTGCCCCTCCTACTTACGCGCTCACGCGGAACACCTCGATGATGTCGGCGCGCTTGAGCAGTTGTTTGATGATCTTCTCGAGCTGCTGGGTGTTCTTGCAGCCCAGCGTCACGTTGATGATGGTGTTGCCGTTCTTGTCGACGCGCGCGGTCAGCGCCACGATCGCCATCTCCATCTTGGCAAACATCGCCGAGATGTCGGCCAAGAGGCCCATGCGGTCGTACGCCACAATCTGGATATCGGCGTTGTAGGCCCCGGAGCTGCCGTCCTCCCAGCTGACCTTAATCAGCCGCTCGGGCTGGGCGTCGAACTCCTTGCGGTTGACGCAGTCGGCGCGGTGCACCGATACGCCGCGCCCGCGCGTGACGTAGCCGATGATCTCGTCGCCCGGCAGCGGCGTGCAGCACCGGGCAAAGCGCACCAGCATGCCGGGGTCGCCCTCCACCATGATGCCGTGCGAGGAGCTCTGCCTGCGCAGCGCGGCGTCGCGCACCTTGCCGGCCTGCTCGGGCGTCGCCGCCTTGGGCTCGGGGGCGGCGTCCAGCTTGTTGGCCTTCTTGTAGATCTCGACCAGCCGGTTGAGCACCTGCACCGCCGACAGCCCGCCAAAACCCACGGTGACGTAGAGATCGTCGAGCGAGGACAGCGTGTAGCGCCGGTAGACCGGCTCCAGGTATTCGGACCGGCTCAGCTGCGGCCACTGGCAGCCCATGCGCTTGCATTCCTTCTCGAGGATGTCGCGCCCCTTTTGCAGGTTTTCGTCCTTGAACGCATGCTTGAACCAGGCGCGGATCTTGCTCTTGGCCTCGCTGGTCTTGACGATCTTGAGCCAGTCGCGCGAGGGCCCGTGCGACGCGGACGAGGTCATGATTTCGACGAAGTCGCCGGAATTGAGTTCCGTTTCCAGCGGCACGATCCGCCCGTTGACCTTTGCGCCGACGCACTTGTGCCCGATCTCGGTGTGAATGCGGTAGGCGAAGTCGAGCGGGGTCGCGCCGCGCGAGAGCGCGATCACATCGCCGCGCGGGGTGAACACGAACACCTCGTCGGAGAACAGATCCACCTTGAGCGCATCCATGAACTCGCCCGGATCGCGCGTCTCGTTCTGCCAGTCGAGGATTTGCCTGAGCCAATACAGCTTGCTGTCCAGCTGGTCGCCCTGCTTGCCCTCCTTGTAGCGCCAATGCGCCGCGATGCCGAACTCGGCGGTTCTGTGCATGTCGCGGGTGCGGATCTGCACCTCGAACGACAGCCCGCCCATGCCCACCACCGTCGTGTGCAGCGACTGGTACATATTGGGCTTGGGCATCGAGATGTAGTCCTTGAACCGGAAGGGTACCTGCGTCCACAGCGTATGCACCACGCCCAGCGCCGCGTAGCAGTCGGGGATGGTGTCCACGATGATGCGCACCGCGATCAGGTCGAAGATCTGGTCGAAGCTCTTGTTCTGCTGACGCATCTTGCGGTAGATCGAGTAGAAATGCTTGGGCCGGCCGTCGATGTCGGCCTCGATCTTCTGCTCGGCGAGCTTTTCTTTGAGCACGGCGATGACGCCTTGGATATTCTGCTCGCGCGCCTCGCGCTTCATGCCGATCTTTTGCACCAGGTCGTAGTAGCCCTCGGGATCGATGTAGCGCAGCGCCAAATCTTCCAATTCCCACTTGAGCTTGGACATGCCCAGCCGGTGCGCCAGCGGCGAATACACGTCCAGCGTCTCGCGCGCAATCGCCACCTGCCGCTCGGGCTTTTGAAATTTCAGCGTGCGCATGTTGTGCAGCCGGTCGGCCAGCTTGATGAGCACCACGCGGATGTCCTTGGCCATGGCCAGAAACATCTTGCGCAGCGACTCGGCCTGCTGTTCCTCGCGCGAGGACAGGTCGAGCCGCGACAGCTTGGTCACGCCGTCGACCAGCTGCGCCACCTCCGCGCCGAATTCCTTCTCGATCAGCCCGAGGTCGATGTCCTCGCAATCCTCGACGCAATCGTGCAGCAAGCCCGCCGCGATCGTCGGGGCATCCATCATCAGGTCGGCCAGGATGTCGGCCACGCGGTAAGGGTGGGTGAAGTAGGGCTTGCCCGACTTGCGCATTTGCCCCTCGTGGGCGCGGTGCGCGAACGCGTACGCCCGCTCGATCAGTCCAAGATCGTCGCCCGGGTGATAGCGCCCGACCTTGGCGAGCAGCGCGCTCAGCTGCGGGTCCTGATCCTCGAGGCGCAAGGCCTCCTGGTCTTCGATTTTCAACGGATCGTACCGCTCGTCCGTCACGCCCCGACACCTCCCCACGCCCGAAGTTTTTTTAGCAACCGAAATACCGCCGAATCGTCCGGCTCGGCCTTGGCGAACGGGCGCAGCGTCAGCGCGCGCTCGCCCCAGTGAAAATCAATCAGATCCATCTCCCGGAGCGCATACAGCCCGGCGTGAGCCGCGGCCGGCGTAAGATGCGACAGCTCGGAAAGCTCCCGCGCCGCCACCTGCGGATGTTTGGGCGCATAAGGCCGCCGCAGCAAGGCGCGCACCGCTCGGTACAAGTCCCGCAGCATGTCGCGGTCGGGCAGTTCCCGCACCCACTGGGCGCAGACTTTCACTCCGTCTAATGCCGTCAGCTGGTGTTTTGTGCCGGCGAAGCCTCCCGCCAGCAAGCCGGCCGGCGCGCCCAGTACCGCCAGGCGCTCGTAGCCGCGCGCAGCGTCGCCCTCAGGCAGAACGGCCAACGCGTTGAAGCACCGCGCGTCGTCCGGCCAGCGCCCGACGCAAACATCGAGCCGCCCGTCCATCCCGCGCGCAGAAAGTTCGTTAAGCAGCGCCCGCGCGCCTGCGAAGTCGGCCGCGGCCACCAGCGTGCCGCGCGGCGACGCGGCCAGCAGGCCGCACAGCGCCTCGACGCCGATCGGCTCGGCCATAGGCAGCGCGAGGGTTTCCCGCTTATTATAAAGCCGCTGTGTTAAAAACGCATGGAGCAACCGTTCTTCTTCGGCACCTTCGTCGAGCGCGCGCGCAAGCGGCGGCGCGCCGATCGCCTTGACCTCCAGCTGCAGCGATACGCGGTTCATCCAGGCATTCGCGCGGGGCACGTACAGCACCGGACGCGCCAATGCGGACAATTCCCCGCGCAGCGCGCCCGCGCCGAACCATATGCCCTTGATTCGCTCGCCGCCCTGCGCAAGCGTCAGCTGCAAATGCGCGCCGTCCCGGCCGACCGCGCGCGCCTCGACGGGCGCGGCGTGCGTAAGGAACACCGGCGCGGGGTTGCCGCAGCCGGTCGGCTCGAGCAGCTCGAGCTGATCGACCAACTCAAGGCTCAGTTCTTCGAGGGGCAATTCGAGGTCGTACTCGGCGGACGGGACGAACGCGCCGGGGTCGGTGCGCTCGGCAATGACGCGGCCCAGCTCCGCGCGGAATGCCTCGATCCGGCCCCGCTCGATCGTCAGCCCCGCCGCCTGCCGATGCCCGCCGTAGCGCGCAAGCAGCCGCTCCAGCGCCTGTAAGCAGCAAAATATGTCCACGTCCGGGATGCTGCGGCAGGAGCCGGTCAGCACCTCGCCCGCGCCGGCCAGCAGCACGGTCGGCAGATGATAGCGCTCGACCAGCCGCGACGCGGCGAGGCCGATCACGCCCGGATTCCAATCGTCGCCGGAGAGCACGATCACGCGGCTGCGCGCCAGGTCGTAGGTTTTCAGCTGCTCCTCGGCGTCCGACAGAATGGTGCGTTCGAGCGCGCGACGGGCGGAATTCTCGCGGTCGAGTTCCTCGGCCAGCGGATGCGCCGCCTCAGGCGTGGGCGCCGCCAACAGGTCGAGCGCGCGCCGCGCGCTGCCCACCCGCCCGCTGGCGTTGAGCCGCGGCCCCAATTGAAACGCCAGCTTGCCCGCGCCGAGCGTGCCGGGCGCAATCCCGCTGACCGCCATCAACTGGGCGATGCCCGGCCGGGGATGTTCGTTCATTGCCTTGATGCCCAGCGCCGCGATCGCGCGATTCTCGCCGGTCAGGCTGACCACGTCGGCGACGGTCGCCAGCGCGGCCAGATCGATGAAGCCGCGCGCCAGATCGGCATCGAGCGCCGAAGCCAGCTTGAACGCCACGCCCGCGCCGCACAGCGCCCGGTTTGCATAGCCGCCGAGCAGCGGATTGACGACCGGACAGTCGGGCGGTTGTTCGCCCGGCCTGTGATGATCGGTCACCACGACGTCGAGTTTCAGATCGCGGGCGAGCGCGACCAGCGCATGGGCGTTCACACCGCAGTCCACCGTAATCAGCAACTGCGCCCTGCCCGCCACCTCGCGGATACCGGCCTCGTTGAGCCCGTAACCCTCTCCATGGCGCGAGGGGATGTGGCAGAACACGTCGATGCCAAGCGCGCGAAATACCCCGGAGAGCAGCGCGGCGGCCGACACCCCGTCCACGTCGTAGTCGCCCCACACGCACACGGTCTCGCCCGCCTCTTTCGCGCGCCAAATGCGCCGAACCGCCTCGGCCATGCCGCTCAGGCCCATCGGGTCGAGCAGGTCGTCCTCGGAGGGATGCAAAAACGCGCGCGCCTCGGCCTCGCTTTGAACGCCCCGCGCGGCCAGCAGCCGCCACAGCGGCTCGGACATGTCGTAAGGGCGCGCCCAGCGCGGCTCGCCTTGCGCCCGGCAACGAATGTTCAGCATGCTTCCTTCGTACTCCCGAAAAAGATATGCCCTATTATACCATGTTCATCGCGCCGCGTCACGCGAAATGATTCGGCGGTATCGGTGCAGCGCCGCCGCGAGGATCGCCAGCGAGGAGGCGAGGATGAGCGCGGTCTCGAACGCGCCCAGCGGCCAGTTGGGCGGAGCCGCGCGCGGCAGCAGCAACTGCAAACAGGTGAACAGCGCCGACAGCGCGGCGTGCATGAGCTTGCCGAGCGCTAGCCGCGCCTTCGGAACGAATGGCAGCCGCGCGGCGTTCTGCGCCATCACCGACAGGCCCGTGAGTCCGCAGGCGGCCGAGACGGCAATCAGCCGCGCGTCGCGGTCCGCAATCGAGCGGGCCAGCTGCGCGCAGCCGCCGGTCACCTCGAGCGGCACAATGAAGAGGCCCCCCGCTCCCGGCAGCGCCAGCGAAATCAGCCGCGCGGCCACGGCAAAGCCCACCATGTAGCCCGCGACCGTCAGCATATCGACGACCGCCGCCCTGACCGGCTGCGCGCGCGGCTGGACCGGCGCGTCGGTTAGGGTGACCGGCGTCCGGTCGTCCGCCCAGGCCCGCCTGAGCAGCAGCCCGGCGCACAGCGTCGACATCAGCTGCGCGCGCAGCAGAACGTAGCCCGCCGCGGGCGAGCCCAGCATCTGCGTGCCCACCGCGCCCACCAGGAAGCCGGGGCTGAGCGACGCGCACAAGAGCGAAGCGCGGCTGAGCTGGCCGCGCGTCATGCCCCGCGCCGTCCTCGACAGCGCAATCGCGCCCGCCGGGCTGCCCGCCATCTGTGCCACCAGCACCGCGCCCGCCGCCTGGCCCGGACAGCCGAACAGCGCCTCGGTCGCGCGCCCCAGCATAAGCTCGTACACGCGGCAGGCCTCGGGCGTGGTGAGCGCGCTCAGCACGAGGAAGAACGGCAGCAGCGCCGGCACGAAGGCGCGCGCCCACAGCTCGACGGCCGCGCGCGCCGCCTCCGCCGCCTCCGCCGGATACGCAAGCAGCATGACCATCGCCAGCAGCCCCAAATTCAGCGCCGCGCGCGCGCGTAGCTTGTCCACGGACGGCACCCCCCTTCGCGGTGAATCTATGCCTGTACCCATCGCAAAATGCGGACAATTGCCGGTTGACCAGACAAACAAACGCGCGTATAATAATGGCAATGATGAGTGGCCGAAAGGCCGAGAAGAGAGGAAGCGTCGACCGTGGCAAAGAAAAAACCGGTTCCCGCAAAGTCGCATCAGTACGTCAAGCGCCAAAAGAAGTTCATCGAGATGCCCATGGATAAGTTCTGGAAGATCGTCGCCTCAGTGGCGGCGGTCATCGTGGCCATCGTGCTGTTCTTCGTGCTGCGCAGCGCCTTTGACGGCCACCTGAACGTGGTGGACGGCGTGGTTCAAACTTCGGGCGACAACTGGATCGTCGCCAACACCGGCACCGCTCAGAAGCCCCGTTACTTCAAGGTCGGCGAGGCCGGCGAAGTCGCGGGATTTGCGCGCAGCCTGGACGAAAACGCCGCCGTCGATAAGAATGTCAGGGCGTACACCTACAAGCCCGACGACGCCGCAAGCCCGGTCAAGGTGACCGTCATGGCCGGAGCCGACGCCTACGACAAGCTGCCCGCCACCTTGCAAAGAAACTTCGCCCAATTCATGCCGGGCGCGACGATGAGCGAGGTTTCGCAGGACGATGTGGCCGGCAAGCGCGCGCGCAGCTTCAGTTATACCTTCAGCTACCCCACCCCCGATCTCACCGCCGAAGCCACCCCCGAGCCTGACGCCGAGACCGAGCCCGGCGCTACGCCCAAGCCGCAATCCATGACCTACACCAAGGCGGCGTACGCCTTCCTCGCGGCGAGCCACGGCCGCTCGGTCATGCTGTCCGCCACCGCCAGCGACACCGACGAAGCGAAACTGCCGGGCGAGGACGTGCTCAGGGACGCGATCGCCCGCGTGGCCGCGCAGACGACGATCGAATAGACAAGCATGCCAAACGGGGGCTGCGGCGCTGTGACGCCGCAGCCCCCGTTTCATTTGACGCCACATCGGCTCGCCTCCCCGCAACGGCGCGAGTTTCGGGGTATTGCAACTTTTTCCACAATCTTGTCAATCAGGGCGCATGGTGCGACGATCATCGGCCCATGCTATGGGTATCAAGGAGGTGCAACCCATCATGAAGAAAAAACCCACCGACCGCAAGCGTCCGGACGTACCCCGCTTTGACGAATCGCCGGTGGCGTCCGCCACCGAATGCACCGGCCTGATGCCCGCGCTGCCCGAGGGCGCGCAGAGCCAGGCCAACCTCGCCAACCTCTATTCGGTACACAGGGAGAAGCGGCAATAGCTTACACAGCCATCTACCGACGTGCCATAATGGGTGGGATATGCCCCAGCCCATCGCGTTGTTTGCGAGGAATCCACCATCGTCATGGTGGCGCGGTCAAGGGGCGGGCGAATGAGCGATTGTACATAAGGTCGCTTTCAACGGATGATTTTCAGCAAACGACGCCGCTCAGCTGAAGCCATTGGCTGACGGCCAAGAGAGAATCTTCGTCCGCCTCGACGGCATGGAGGCCGAGATCGACGCGCATCATGAAGAAATATCGGGTGCTTCGACAACCTGGACGCCCTCAGCGCATCCGCGCTATTTTAACGCCTCATGCGCTCCAGCACGTCCAGCACGACGCCCAAGGCTGCGTCGTCTGTCAGAAACGTGCCGTGGGTGGCGCATTGCTGGTAGACCATGCCCTGTATCTGGCAAATGACGAATGAGCGTACCTGTTCGGGCGTATATCCTCCCTGAAACTCGCCCCGCTTGAACCCCTCCTCCACGATCTTCTGGATGATGACGGGCGTGGCTTCCTGCTCCCGCCGCACCCATTTCTCAGCGTTCTCGATCTGCGCCTGCGCGTAGGGCCGCAGGATGTCGGGAATCCGGGTGCGGATGTAGTGTGTTTCCTCTTCGATGTACAGCTTGAGCGCGTCCACCGCGTGCATGGCCGACAGTCGTCCGCGGTACAGCGCGCATAACTGTTCGTTCGTCCGATAGTATCGGTCGGCCAGCAAGTCGCTCTTGGACGAAAAATAATGATAGAACGCGCCGGGCGAAATGTTTGCGCGCTCACAGATGTCCCGGATGCGAATGCGCTCAAACGGCTTCTCCGTCACCAGGTCGTTCATCGCCTCGTAAATCGCGGCCTTGGTTTCTTGCGCCTGCTGCTGGCGTTTGTTCAGTCGCTCCATATGCCACCTCTGAAAATCGCTCCATTTACACTTTAATACATTTATGCCTTTTCGGCAAGCCATTCCTTTTCGATGTAGCCATATGGTTATTTTTTGTTCTTCCCTGTTTCGCGCTTCAAAAGAGATCGAATATTGTCGATATAGTCCTTGGATGCAGTTGATACTGGTGTACCTGTTTTTCGCGCGGGCCGACCGACACGGAAGATAAAGGGAGGAATACTCAACCATGATTAAGAAGGCAAAACTAGGCACAAAGCTCACCTTGATCGTCGTGCTGATTACCAGCCTGGTGCTGGCGGCTGTACTGGGCTATCAGGCACTCACTGGGCGAACGCGCGACATCGCGAACGCTTACGCCGATGCCCGTTCGCTCGCGGAAGCGAACGCGGCCTTCGTCAAGAACGAATTGGAGACGGCACTGGAC
Organism: Anaerozeibacter quisquiliarum; assembly: GCF_051162045.1. Taxonomy (NCBI): domain Bacteria; kingdom Bacillati; phylum Bacillota; class Clostridia; order Eubacteriales; family Anaerozeibacteraceae; genus Anaerozeibacter; species Anaerozeibacter quisquiliarum. The sequence continues at coordinate 62,375 of NZ_JBISDI010000010.1, read as the reverse complement.
ACGACGCGGACGCTGGCGTCGGCGCTCAGCGCGTATGAACGGATGCCGCTCGAAGGCCGGCGCGAGACGCTGTCCGCGGTGATCCGGCAGGTCGCCGAGGACAACGCGTTCCTCCTGGGCGCGTGGGCTTGCTTCGAGCCGAACGCGCTCGACGGCCGGGACGCGGAGTTTGCGAACACCCCGGGCAGCGACAAGAGCGGTCGCTTCATCCCCAGCTGGGTCCGGGGCCAATCGGGGGCAACCCTCTCCGCGCTGGTCGGCTACGATGTGCCCGGCGAAGGCGACTACTACCAATTGGCGCTGCGTTCGGGCGAGGATACGGTGCTCGAGCCGTATGCGTACGAAACAAACGGCAAGTCGGTGCTGCTGACCAGCTTCTCCGTCCCGATCCGCAACGCTTCCGGCAAGGTGGTGGGCGTGACGGGCATCGACATCTCGCTCGACGCGCTCAACCGTCTGAATCTGAATAAGGGCGCTTACAAAACCGCCAGCATCGGCGTGCTGACAAACGGCGGCGTCTATGTGGCGCATCCCAAGCCCGAAGCCGTGGGCACCCCCCTGTCCGCGCACGAGGACGAAGCGGTTCGCAAGCCGATGATGGACGCCATCCATGCCGGTTCCATCTATATAGTCGAGGCGTTCTCCGACGTGACCCAAGAGGTCACGCTCAAGGTGCTCTCGCCCATCACGCTTGGCAATACCGGCACGCCCTGGTCGGTCATGCAGTCCGTCTTGATGAGCGAGGTGCTGGAAGAATCGAACCGCAACATCGTGATCTCGGTCGCCGCGCTGGTGGTGGGGCTGCTGGTCATCGTGCTGGCCGTCGCCATCGCCGTCAAGCGAATCGTCACCCTGCCCGTGCGGGCCGCCACCGAGAAGGCTGGGGAATTCGCCGTCGGCGACTTCTCAAGCTCGATATCCGAGGCGTTCATGGGGCGCGGCGATGAAGTCGGCGATCTAGCCAGGGCCAACGATACGCTGTTCCGTCAGATGAACGACCTACTGCAAAACCTCAAGGGCGCGGCCGACCAGGTAGGCGCGGGCGCGCGGCAGATTTCGGATTCGAGCACCGCGCTCGCGCAGGGCGCAACCGAGCAGGCGAGTTCCGTCGAGGAACTAAGCGCCTCGATGGAGCAGATCGCCGCCCAGACCCAGGTCAACACAGAAAACGCCAAAAAGGCCAACGAGCTGTCCGAGCAGGCCAAGCGCGACGCCGAGCAGGGCAACGAGCAGATGAAGCGGCTGCTGGGCGCGATGGACGACATCAACCGGTCGTCGGGCAACATCTCGGGCATCATCAAGGTGATCGACGACATCGCGTTCCAGACGAACATCCTGGCGCTGAACGCCGCGGTCGAAGCCGCGCGCGCGGGCGAGCACGGCAAGGGCTTTGCCGTGGTGGCCGGCGAGGTGCGCAGCTTGGCCGCCAAGTCGGCGGAGGCCGCCAAGGAGACGGCCAGCCTGATCGAGGAATCGATCGCGAAGGTCACCGGCGGCAGCAAGATCGCGAGCGAGACGGCGGAGGCGCTGCGCGCGATCGTTACGGAAGTGGACAACGCCACGCGGCTGATGAACGGCATCTACACGGCGTCGGTCGAGCAGGCGAGCGGCATCGCGCAGGTCAACCAGGGCATCATGCAGGTGTCGCAGGTGGTGCAGGCCAACTCCGCCACCGCCGAGGAATCCGCCGCCGCCAGCGAGGAACTCAACGGCCAGGCCGATCTGCTGGTCCGGCAGGCCAACCAGTTCAAGCTCAGGAAGGCCTAGGTATACGCTAATTGATTCGGGCGCCTCATGACGAGGGAATTTCCGTCCGATTGCTTTGCAAAACGCTTGACGTAGCGGCGCTACGTCAAGCGTTTTGCAAAAACAATCGGGCGGAAAAGCACCCGCCATGAGGCGTCAGCATAGATCCGCGGCTGCCTGGGCGGATGGGCGCAAAAAAACCCGCGCGCGGCCCTTGCAGGTTTGTAAAGATCGTGCTATAATGGCGCCGACACCTTATATGAAGGCGTTTATAAAAGACTGTCAAACCACAACGCGAAGGAGGTACCCGCATGGGCATCATCGAGAAAATGAGGTTGGACGGCAAGAAGGCGTTTGTGACGGGCGGAGCGCGCGGCATCGGCAAGTCGGTGGCGACCGCGCTGGCGGAGGCGGGCGCGGACATCGCCATTGTAGACGTGGACATCGAGGAGGGGCTGCGCACCGCCGAATGGATGGCCGCGGAAACGGGCCGCGACGTGTTCGCCGTTAAGACCGACGTGACCGACCCTGACGATGTGAACCGCATGGTCGAGCAGGTGCTCGCGCGCTTCGGTCGGATCGACGTGGCCTTCTGCAACGCGGGCATCTGCATCAACGTGCCCGCCGAGGAAATGAGCTACGAGCAGTGGCGCAAGGTGATCGACGTCGATTTGACCGGCGTGTTCTTGTGCGCGCAGGCGGCGGGCAAGGTGATGCTGAAGCAGGGTTCGGGCTCGATCATCAATACCGCTTCGATGTCGGGCCACATCGTCAACGTGCCCCAGCCCCAGTGCGCCTACAACGCCGCCAAGGCGGGCGTCATGCAGCTCACCAAGTCGATGGCCGTCGAATGGGCCAAGCGCGGTGTGCGCGTCAACAGCATCAGCCCCGGCTACATCGGCACCGAGCTGATCCTGTCAAACCCCAAGCTGACAGAGCTGATCGACGCCTGGAACGCGATCGCGCCCATGGGGCGGCTGGGTCGGCCCGACGAGTTGCAGGCCATCGTCGTGTACCTGGCAGGCGACACCAGCTCGTTTACCACCGGCTCCGACTTTGTGATCGACGGCGCGTTTACATGTTTTTAGAGTAGGAGCGTATGCGCATGGCGACGGGCCTGGGCGGCCGCGACATTCGGCTGTACAACAAGAACCGGGTGCTCAAGTACATCTACCGCTCGGGCGGCACCACCAAGCAGCATCTGGTGGAGGCGCTCGGCATGAGCTTGCCCACGGTACTGCAGAACATTAAGGAACTGCTGGCCGAGGAATTGATCTGCGAGCTCGGGCAGATGGAATCGACGGGCGGGCGCAAGGCCATGGTCATCGCGCCGGTGGCCGGCGTCCGGCTGTCGGTGGGCGCGGACGTACGCAAGAGCCACGTACAGTTAACGATGATCGATCTGACGGGCGCGGTGATCCACAGCCGACAGATGAGCATGCCCTACCGCAACATCCCCGCGTACTACGCCTGGCTGGGCGAGACGATCCACGACTTCCTGCGCGAGGCGGACGCGGACGAGGCCAAGGTGCTGGGCGTGGGCTTCTCGATCCCGGGCATCATCGAGGGCGACATGATTACCGACTCACACGCGCTGGGCATACGCGCCGTGCCCACGCGCGCCTTTTGCGAACACGTACGCCTGTCGGCCAGCTTCATCAACGACGCCAACGCCGCGGCGCTGGCTGAGATCCACGCCGAGGACAGCCTCGACACCTTTGCCTACCTGTCGCTCAACGACTGCGTGGGCGGCTCGATCGTGCTTAAGCGGCGCATGTACATGGGTGATAACTGTCGCGCGGGCGAGTTCGGGCACATGCGGCTGATGCCGATGGGTCGGGCGTGCTACTGCGGCATGGAGGGCTGCGTGGACGCGTTCTGCGCCGCGCCCGTACTGGCCGAGCATGCCTCCGGCAACCTGGACGCCTTCTTCTCGATGCTTGGGCAGGGCGATGCCGAGTGCGCCATTCTGTGGAACAACTACCTGGATGCGCTGGCCATATCGGTCAACAACCTGCGCATGGCGTTCGACTGCCCGATCGTGCTGGGCGGCGAGGCGGGCGGTTACCTGACCGATTTCCTGGATGCCATCCGGCTGCGCGCCGGGCGCATCAACACCTTCGGGCGCGACGGCAGTTATCTGCACACCTGCAAATGCCGCCGTCACGCCTCCGCGCTGGGCGCGGCGCTCACCCATGTGGACCGCTTCTTTATGGTCGACCGCACGATGTAAAATTCGTCCGGTTCCTCGATTTCGTTACATATTTCACATTGCCCAAAATATTGTTTTTGCTATTGACAACTTAGCCGCGTCGTGTATAATACAGAAATAGAAAGGTCTTTATAAATGTTGCTCACCCCCGGTGCGTTTCTTGCGGCGGATGCCGTAGCGATAATCATTCTATCAAGGAGGGTACAAACATGAGGAGAACGCTGTCTTTGGTCCTGGCCCTGATGTTGCTGGTCGTGGCCCCGTCCGCGCTGGCGCAGGAGAAAGTCACCTTGAACATCGGCTTGGCGAACAACCCCTATTCGCAGGGGCTGTACGCCATCGTGCAGAAGTACTTCAAGGACGCCGGCTACAACTTCGACGTGAACATCTCCGTGATTCCCGAGGAGGATCTGCGCTCGGCGCAGACGCTGGACGCCACGACCGACGGCGTGACCTACGACATGTTCTACGTGGGGCCCTATGAGGGCATGTGCTGGGGCCAGTACGGCTGGCTGGAGGACCTGGCGCCCTACTTCGCGGGCATGTCCGAGGAGCAAAAAGCCTGGTACGACATCGACGACGTGTTCTCGGCCATGATGAAGTCGGTCACCGACGTGGACGGCCACATGTGGGCCGTGCCCTTCTACGGTGAGTCCTCGTTCATCATGTACAACAAGGAGCTGTTTGAGAAGGCGGGCGTGACCATGCCCGAGAATCCCACCTGGGATCAGATCTACGACCTGGCCAAGGCGGTCAAGGGCCTGGGCGACGGCTACACCGGCATCGTAATGCGCTCGGACGTGGGCTGGGGCAACCTGGGCGCGCCGCTGGGCGCCATGCAGAACGCCTTTGGCGCGCAGTACTACGACATGGAGTGGAATGCCAAAATCGACACGCCCGAGATGCGCAACTGCTGGACGATGTACAAAAAGCTGCTCACCGAGTGCGGTCCGTCCAACCTCACCGGCAACTCCTACAACGAGTGCGTGAACCTGTTCCTCGAGGGCAACGTGGGCATCTACTATGACGCCACGTCGCTGTGCGGCAACTTTGAGTCCGACGAGTCCCCGATCAAGGGCAAGGTAGGCTACGCCCAGGCCCCGACCCAGGTTCCGGGCGGCCAGTCCGGCTGGCTGTGGAACTGGGCGATGGCGATCAACCCGCAGACCACGCACAAGAAGGAAGTGTTCGACTTCATCCTGTGGTGCACCTCGAAGGACTTCATCGACCTGAGCCTTACCTACATGCCCGACGGCTCGGTGACGCCGCCGGCGTCGCGCTACTCCACCTACGAGAAGGACGTCATCAAGGCGCTGCCCTACGCCCAGGCCACGCTGAACGCGCTCGCGCCGCTCGACTTCACGAAGCCCGCCGTCAACCCGGTGCCTTACGTGGGCCTGCAGTACATGGCCATCGTCGAGTTCCAGGAGGCGGCCACCCAGATGACGCAGTGGGTGCTCGAGTACCTGGCGGGCGGCATCGAACTGGACGAGGCCATCTCGCGCACGCAGCAGCTGTTCGAGCAGGTTTCGGTCGAAGGCGGATACAAGTAACGCTCACCACGCGCGGTCGGCTTCGGCCGCCACGCGTAAGCTGGGAATCGGCAAAGCGGACCCGCTGTGATTGAACATGGCGGGCCCCGGCCCTCCAAACCTCCCTGGGGGGAGGGACCCCATTGCCCTACGGGTGGGCGGGCAAGCCCCGTCCACCCGTAGGGCATCCGGCGAGGCCGGGATGTTACACATCCCGGCGGGACGAGAAAGGCAGGTGGACAGATGAGCCAATCCCCCGCGCGCGGCGATGCTCGTCCGGACCCGCGCAAGCGCCGCTATACCGACAAGTACTTTGCGCTGCCCGCGGTCGTCTGGATCGCCATCACCACGCAGATCCCCTTTATCGCGACCGTGGTGTTTTCCATGGTACACTGGAATCTGGTACGCCCGGACCAGGGCGTCAAATTTGCAAAACTCGAAAACTATGCCTACTATTTCTGGGGCTACGGCAGCGCCGAGTTCTGGGCGATCACCGGTCAGACGCTGCTGCTTGTCGTGATCGCGCTGGCCGGCTGCACGATCTTCGGTTTTCTGCTGTCGCTGCTGCTCGACCATCAGCTGCCCGGCATCAACGTAGTGCGCACGCTGATCCTCGGGCCGTTCTTTGTCATGTCCACCACCACCGGCGTCATCTGGAAGGTGACGATCCTCAACATGACCTTCGGCTGGTACGCGCTGATTTCAGGCGCGCTGGGCCTGCCGCTCGTCGACTTTCTGAGCCACCACTCGCTATCGCTGATCGCGTTTCTGTTTATCTGGCAGTGGATGCCTTTCTTTGTGCTGATAATCTTGGGCGGGCTCCAATCGCTGCCGGGCGAGGTGCTCGAGAGCGCCAACATCGACGGCGCGAACTGGTTTGTGACCACCTTCAACATCAAGCTGCCCATGATCATGAACCACATGCAGACCGCGATCATGCTGGGGCTGATCTTCCTGATTAAGGAGTTCGGCCTGATCCTGGTCACCACGGCGGGCGGGCCGGGCAAGAGCTCCTACTCGCTGGCCTACTACATCTACGACATCGTGTTCACCTCCAAGCGCGTGGGTCGCGCCGCGACCATTTCCGTGCTCACGGTGCTGATCGTGACCTTTGCGGTGAACGCGCTGTCCAAGGCGATCAAGCGCCGCAGCGAGATGCTCAGTTAATCATACCAATGAAGGACAATCATGCGTCCAAAGCGGCGAGGGTTTTTTCGCCATGCAAGGAGCCGGAGCGAAAAAAGATCCGGCACGACGACGGATTCATGTTCGGAATTGGTATCAGTCGCGAAAGGAGGGCACGCGATGACTGTGCCACAAATCAGCGCCCGGGAGGCCGCGCGACGCAGGCTGTCGCGCAGGCGGATCTGTAAAAACGCAGGCTTGACCGCGGTCGCCTACGTCATCGGGTTTTTGTACTTCTTCCCCATTCTCTACATGTTTCTGACCGGCATGAAGACCGAAATCCAGGCCATCCACCCGAGGCTGTTCTTTACGCCCACGTTTGAAACCTACAAAAAGATCTTCGCCGACTCGAACATGTACCGTTACCTGAACAATTCGCTGTTCCAGGTGGTGGCTTCGACCGTGCTGTGCATGCTGATCGGCGTGCCGGCCGCGTTCGCGGTGCAGTTCGGCCGGTTCAAGCGGCGCGGCACCAACAGTAAGCTCCACCTGTGGTTCATCACCACGATCCTGCTGCCGCCGGTCGCGATCCTGGTGCCGCTGTATTTGCTGTACAACGCGGTCGGGCTGATGAAGAGCAACATCGGCCTCTTGATCCTGTACGTGGGCTTCCACACGCCGCTGGTGATCTGGATGGTGCACTCGTTCCTGGCCGACATCCCCGGCTCGCTGATCGAGGCGTCGGAGATCGACGGCTGCACACGCCTGCAGCAGATCGGGCACGTGGTGCTGCCGCTGGCGCGTATGGGCATCTTCAGCGCGGGCCTGCTGGTGGCGGTGTTCGTATGGAACGAGTTCTTCTTGGCCTACACGCTGACGACCAACCAGACCGCCACCTTGCCGGTGTACATGTCGCGCTTCCGCGAGCAGCAGGGCCAGTTCACCGCACAGCTGTCAGCCTCGTCCACGCTGTGCGTGCTGCCGGCCATCCTGCTGGGCTGGATGACGCAGAAGTCGCTGGTCAAGGGCCTTACGATGGGCGCGGTGAAGGGTTAATACTTGAAAGAGGGTTGTTCTATGAAGGCTGCTGTCTACTACGGAAAAAACGACGTGCGCGTAACGGACGTACCCATGCCCGAATGCGGCGCGCGCGACGTGCGCATCAAGATCCGGTATTGCGGCGTGTGCGGCACTGACCTGCACATCTACCACGGCGACGGCGGGGCCGCGCCGGTGCCCGAGGGCACGGTCATCGGCCACGAGTTTTCGGGCGTGGTGGACGCGGTGGGCGCGCAGGTAACCGCGTTTGTCCCCGGCGACCGCGTGTCGGCCGACCCCAACGACGTGTGCGGCGAGTGCTACTTCTGCAAGAACGGCAAGGCGCATTTCTGCACACACATGAAGGGCTACGGCACCAGCTACCCGGGCGGGTTCGCGGAATACGTCGTGGTGCCGGAAAAGCAGGTGTACCATTTGCCCGATTCGCTGGGCTTTGAGGCCGGCTCGCAGTGCGAGACGCTGTCCTGCTGCGTCAACGGCATCGACCTTTCGCGCATCCGCGCGGGCGCCAACGTACTGGTGATCGGCGCGGGTCCGATCGGGCTTATGATGCTGCAGCTGGCGCGCATGAGCGGCGCGGGCAAGATCATCGTGAGCGAGCTGGTGGCGGAAAAGCGCGCGCTGGCGCTAAAGCTCGGGGCCGACCTCGTGATCGACCCGGCGGCGCAGGACCTGCGCACGGCGCTTGGCGAGGCGTGCGAGAACGTGGACTGCGTGATCGAGGCGGCGGGCACGCCCTTCACGCAGAAGCAGGCGATCGAGTGCGCGGGCAAGACCGCGACGGTGCTGCTGTTCGGGCTGGTCGCGCCCGAGACCGAGATCCCGCTCAAGACGTTTGAGGTGTTTAACCGCGAGCTTACGATCACCTCGTCGTTCATCAACCCCTACACCTTCGCGCGCGCGGTGCGCCTGCTGGCGCAGCGGCGCGTGGTCATGGACGACATCATCACCGACGTGGTGCCGCTCAGCGAGATCGGACAGGTCTTTACCGACGTCAGCTATAGGAAGCGCGGGAAGATATTGATTCGGATGGGCGAATCGTAGGACGGATACGGGCCGGAGCGTTTTATGAAGCGGGGCTGTAGCGCCTTTTATTGGCGATACAGCCCTCGCATATTCAGCAAACGCCGGCTGCGCCTATCCCTCCAGGCGCACCGACAGCTGCGCGCCGCCGTCCTCGGCTTGCCAGGTGTAGCGCACGTCGCCGTCCAGGCAAGTGCCTATGCCGCTTTCCAGCAGCGCGTCCTTGTACGCGCCGATCTCCCTGAGCATCAGCTTGCCCTCGGCCACCGAATTTGCCGCGCCGACGCCGGTCAGCGTCGATATGAACGCGTTCAACACCGAGGTTTCGGCCTCGGCAAAGCCGTCCAGCCTGCCGGTCACCGTGATCGTCAGGATGCCGCCCTCGTCGTTCAGCTCCAGCGTGATGTCCGCGTGTTGGTCGATCACCGCGCTCACCGAGCCGCCGCCCGAGGGCGCTTCCACGGCCAGCTGCGCCTGAGCGCCGCCCACCTGCTCGGCGGCGTTGAACAGCAATAGGAACGTACCGAGATCGGCGATCTTATCCGGCCGGGTCAGCCGCCGCATCTCGTCGTAGACCCTTTGCGTGACCACGCCGGTTTGAGGCATGTCCTGCGCCGCCTCGAACGCCTTGACCGCGCGCTCGGTGCCCTCGCCGTAGCGCCCGTCGGCTCCGCCTTCCAGGAACCCCAGCGCGATCAGCCGCGATTGGATGTCCTTGACCTGGTCGCCCTTGCTGGCCAACTGCGCCAGCACCCGACCGGGGTCGGACGGCGGCTGCGCATCGATTCCGCCGCCGGCCTGCGCGTCGGCTGCCAGCCGCCTGCGCACGTATTCGGTCACCTGTCCGGTGATCGTCATCGCGCGGTCGGACTGGTAGGTCTTGAGCGCGTCCTGCGTCGCCTGGCCGAACAGGCCGTCGTTGCCGCCGCTGAGATAACCCAGCGCGATCAGGTAACCCTGCACTTCCTTGACCAGGTCGCCCTTGCTGCCTACCTGCGCGACGACCTCGACGTCGTCGGCGACGATGTCCGGCTGCGCCTCAGGCGCCTGTTCGGGCGTGGGGTCGGGCGTCGGCACCGGCGTGGCGGTCGGATCGATCGGCATGCCCATCGAATGCGCGTCCTCTCCCCTGCCGGCCGCAGCCTCAATCGGTTCTCCCTCCACGTCGCCCGGCTCATCGGCTTCGGGCGCATCGGAATCGGGCGCGGCCGTGTCGGCTTGCTCGTCGACCAGCACGTCCTCGCCCACCTTGAGGAAGGTCAGCGTGTACGCGCCGCCGCCCTCGTCTCGGTAAATCGCGCTGACCGGCTGCTCCTGCCTGCCCGACAGCGTGACGCTGGTGGTCACCGTCAGCCGATCCCATTCGCGCGCGTACGTCCAGTCGAACCAGCCCCAATTGGGCTCGCCCGGCAGCCGATCGAGAATGCTCAGCTTGGTCAGCTCGCACAGCTTGTTCGACACCTCGAACGACACGGTGTGGTTGCGCGCGATGGCGGCTTCCGCCTCGGCGACGATCTGCTTGAGCTCGGAAAGCGGCAGGTGCTCAAAGTCAACATCCTGCGCAAACGCCGTCAGCGGGGAAAGCGCGATCAGCGCCGCGCCCAGCAATGCCGCACTTCTTTTCATGGAAAAATTCCTCCTCAATACCGCCCGAAAATCCCTGGGCGGTTACGCGAATCCGGCCGCGGCCGGATTCGCGTGAATTCTCGACAGCATCGCCGCGCCGATGATGCCGGCGTCGTTGCCCAGCACAGCCAGCTCCACCCGCGCGTAGGGCATGGCCTTGAAAAATACCAGCTCGGGCAGCTTCTTCCTGACCGCGTCCAACAGGAACGTTCCCGCCGCCGACACCCCGCCGCCCAGCGCGATCACCTCGGGGTCGTAGATATTGATTAGGTTCGCCAGCCCCACCGTTACCCAGAACACATAGTCCTCGAATATGCGCATGGCATCGGGATCGCCGCCCCGCGCGACGTCGATCACCAGCTTGGCGCTAATCATATCCGGCTGCCCGCCGCATGCCAGGGCGATCCCCCCCGCAGGGTTCGCCTCCGCGGCCGCGCACCCCTCGCGGATCAGCGCGCTGGCGCTGGCGTAGCGCTCCCAGCAGCCCCGGTTGCCGCAGGTGCACATCACCCCGTCGAACTTGACGATCAGGTGGCCGATCTCGGTCGCCACCCCATGCGCGCCCACGAACGGCCGGCCGTCCAGGATCACGCCGCCGCCCACGCCGGTGCCCAGCGTCACCAGCACCGAGCTGCGCGTCATACGGCTGACGCCCGCGACCGCCTCGGCCAGCGCCGCGACGGTGGCGTCGTTGCCCACCTTGACGGGCAAGCCGAGCAGCCCGCCCAACATCGCTGTCAGGGGCACCTCGTGCCAACCCAGATTCGTGCAGAAGGGCACGATGCCGCGCGCGGCGTCCTCCACGCCCGGAATGCCCACGCCCACGCCGGAGATGTCCCCCATTTTAAGCCCGGCCGCCTCCACCACCCGACGCGACAGCGCGGCCATATCCCAAATGACCGCCTCGTGCCCGCGTTCCGGGCGCGTCGGGCATCTGTCCTTGACGATCAAATGCCCGTCTTCGTCCACCACGCCGGCCTTGATGCCGGTGCCGCCCAGGTCGATGCCCAACGTCACCATACCTCGTCGCCTCCCTCCGCGGCGGCGCTCAGCGTGCGCTCGCGCAGCCGTTCGTCCAGCGTCCTCGCGGCGTTGTAGCCGCTCTGCTTCAGGCGGAAGTTGCGCGCCGCCACCTCGAGCACCACCGCCAGGTTCCGCCCGGGCCGGATGGGGATCAGCAGCTTGGGCACGCACACGCCCAGAATCTCGGTGCATTGATCGTCGAGCCCCAGCCGGTCGTACTCCACGTCGGACTTCCAGAGCTCAAAGTGCACCACCAGGTCGATCGACTTCGAGTCGATCACCGAACCGATGCCGTACATCGTGGCGATGTCGATGATGCCCACGCCCCGGATCTCCATGAAGTGCTTGATCATCTCGGGCGCTTCGCCGACCAGCCGGTCGCGGGTGACGCGCTTGAGTTGCACCACGTCGTCGGCCACCAACCGATGCCCGCGCTTAATCAGTTCGAGCGCGGTCTCGCTCTTGCCCACGCCGCTGTCTCCGGTAATCAGGATGCCGCTGCCAAACACGTCGATCAGCACGCCGTGCTGGGTGATGCAGGGGGCGAGCACATGGTTCAGGTAGTTAATCAGCCGAACCACGAGCAGCGTGGCCTCATTTTCGGTGGCGTACACCGGCACGCCGCCCGCGCGCGCCGTCTCGAGCAGCACGCTGTTGCAGTCCATCCCATGGGTCACGATGACGCAGGGGATGTCGAACCCGAAAAAGGTCTTTAGCCGCTCGCGCAGCACTTTTTCGGGCAGCGAGTCCATGTAGGCCTGCTCCGCCATGCCAAACACCTGCGGACGGCGGTAGGAGAAGTGGTCGTAGTAGCCCGATAGCGGAAGGCCCGGGCGGTTGATGTCGCTCGACAGGATGTCGAGCTCGTCGGTGCGCCCGGGCAGAAGCACCGTAAGCCCCAGCGCCCGGACAAAATCAGCCTCGCGGATCATGTCTTGATCCCTTCCCTCGGAGATTCGATCAGTCCCTCGGCCAGGCAGCGCTCCACCACCTGCGCCACGCCGTCCTCGGCGTTGGACGGGGCGACATACTTCACCTGGCGGCGGATGTGCTCGTCGGCGTTGGCCATGGCGTAGCCGTGCCCCACCTGCCTGAGCATGACCAGGTCGTTCTGCTCGTCGCCAAAAGCCATGATCTCGCTCGGCGCGATGCCGCGCGCCGCGCCCAGCGCCCTGAGCGCCGCGCCCTTGTTCACGCCCTTGGCCACGCATTCCAGAAAGCTGGTGTTCGACGCCATGAACTCCACCCGGTCGTCAAAGCGCGCGCGCAGCGAGGGCAAAAAGCGGCCGATCTCGCCGGCCTTTACGATCATCAGCAGCTTGTACACCCCGCCCGGGATGAACTCACTGAGCGGCGACCCGGCTTCCCGGCCGCGCACGGCGCACTTTTGCTCGTAGGCGCGCGTCTGCTCGGTGTAGCGCTCGCAGTAGAAGTCCCGGCCCCAGAAGCCCTGTACGTACTGCCCCATCTCCTCGATCGCGCGGCTGAGCGCGCGCGCGGTGTCGCGGTCGAGCATGGTTTCCGCGACCGGACGGGCCTGCGCGCGGTCGTAGGTCAGCGCGCCGTTGTAGCAGATCATGGGCGCGTTTACGTTTAACTTAACGGCAAATTCGGTCATGGAACCGGGCATGCGGCCGGAATTCAGCACCACCAGCGCGCCCTGTTCCATCGCCGCCTTGAGCGCCGCCTCGGTACGCTCGCTGACGCGCCCGTCGGGGGTGAGCAGCGTGCCGTCCAGGTCGGTCGCAATCATTCGGATGGCCATCGTCTATCCCTCTGTATCCGGATAACCGCCGATTGATTCCGACGCCCTCTGGCGGACGCCCGAATCAATCAGCGCTTACCTGCCATATTTACTTGCATTATAGCGCAAACGCGCGGCCAAATCAAATGAGAAACGGTTGAATTTTGCAAACCATGGCACAATATGCGCATGGCAATCTCTTATCCCTGGCGCTACGCCGCGTTCCTCGCGGCGTACTATATATCGAACGCGCTCTATCAGGGCTACGCGGCGCTGTACCTCAATGCCGTGGGCCTGGACGCGCGCCAGATCGGACTGATCCAATCGGCGCTGCCGGTGTGCGCCGTCTTTGCGCTGCTCGCCTGGGGCGGTCTCTCCGACCGCAGCCGAAACCGCGCGCGCACGCTGCAAGCGGCCGCGCTGCTCTCGGCCCTGTCGATGGGGCTGATGGGCGGCGCGGCCGGGTTGCCCTGGCTGCTTTTGTCGCTGGGGCTGTTCAATCTGTGCTTCCCGGCGCTGCAGCCGATGGGCGACTCGATCATTTTGGAGGCGCTCGGCCGCCGCCCGTTCGGACCGCTGCGCATGAGCGCCAGCCTGGCGTTCGCGCTGGGCTCGCTTCTGTTCGGCTACCTGCTCGAATCGCGCGTGCGCGCCTTTCCGCTCGCGACTTGCGCGATGATGATGCTGGTCGCCGCGGCCGCGCAACTGCTGCCCTTTCTGCCCGGCCGCCAGCGCCCGGGCCATACTTTGCCGCTCAGGGCTTTCTGGGCACTGCCCGGCATGAAGGGACTGCTCTCGCTGTTCATACTGCTTCAATTGACGATGGGGTATTACTTCTCATTTTTCCCGCTGTACTTCACCGCCTTGCCCGGCGGCAACAAACGCCTGCTCGGCTACGCCTACCTGATCGGGACGCTTAGCGAACTGCCGTTCCTGGGCAAGGGCGACCGGCTGTACGCGCGGCTGGGCGCGGAGCGGCTGCTGCTGTGCTCTGCGGGCGTGCTCACGCTGCGCTGGGCGCTGTTGGCCGCGCTGCCCGGCGTCTTTTGGGCGCTCATCGGCCAGCTGCTGCACGCCGGTGGGTTCATCGTGCTGTCCTTCGCCATGGCCAAGCGGGTGTCGCAGGCGGTGCCCGAGGAACTGCGCGCGCGCGGGCAGGCGCTCGTGGCGGTGGCCGGCTACGGCGCGGCGCGCGTGGCCGGCAACCTGCTGGGCGCGTGGATCGCAGGGGCCTACGGCACGGGCGCCGGCTTCTGGTATGCCGCGGCCGTGTGCCTGAGCGCGCTGCTCGGCTTCGGGCCGTACTACCTGCGCAAAGCAAACCAAGTCTAATCAATGGGTCCCCCTGCGAGAAACGTCCCCGGTCCATAAAGCGGGGCCGCAACGCCGTTTCTTAACGCTGCAGCCCCTTGGTGTTGCCGGACAGGTCCGGCTTGCTCTGTCCCCTCCGTTTGCTTGAGTTAGCGCGCCCGCACCGTGAAGATGTCGCCCGGCTCGCCGGCCGCGGCCACGAAGCAGTCGGCGGGCACAAAGACCTCGCCGCTGTCGGTTATGCTGTCGTACATGAAAGTGCCGTCCGCTCTTACGACGAGTATACGGCCTTGGTCGGGTTTTTCGAAGCTGAGCACAGCGTCCGCATCGACCTTCAGCCACTCGTCGTAGCCCGCGTCGCCGATCGTCAACTCAGCCGCGCCTCCTTTGAGCGTCGGGGCGGCGTCGGCGTCGCTGTAGAGCAGGTCGGAAAGCCGGGCCCAGATGACGCCGTTTTGCTCGCTGAGGGTCAGTTCATAGAGGTCGCGCCTGTTGGCGACGGAGAAGCCTGCGGTCGTCGGCCCGGTGATTCTCATGACGCTGTCGTCGAAATAGACAAAACCGGGCAGGCCGGAGATCCCGCCGGAATGGAGCAGGAACACGGGGCTCGGCTCCTCGTAGGCCTTGGCGTTACGGCGCAGCCACATGCGGCCCTCGACATCGACGCCGAGGGTTTGCGGTGCTTTAGACGGCTCGATCATCTCCGCGAAGATCACCTCCCCGCCCAAGAGGGCGTGATGGGCCAACAGGTAGCGGCGGCCGTCGACGGCGGCGAAGCGGTGTTTGCGGCCCGGGCCGTGGAAGCAACCGTCGCCGTATGCGGAGGAAAAAGCCGGTGACTCTTCGCTGCCGGCGACATGATAGACGGTAAGGGTGTTCGCGGCCGCGTCGATGCCGACGCGGAGCAGGCCGTCCGAGCCGATATAGTAGCCTTCATAAGCCTTAAGTTCAGGCGGGACAGGCTCTGTCTTCGGCGGCGGAGCGATCGGCGCCGGGGCGTTTTCCATGAGGCCCTTGCCGGCCATGTAGGTCTTGAGCAGTTTATAGGCGAGACTCATCGCGTCGCCGCCGGTCAGGATGACGGCAACCGCAATCCGCTCTTCCGGGACGATGAAGGTCATCGAGTTGTACTGAAAGGTGCCGCCGCTTTTGCCGAGCACATGAAAGCCCGCGTTGTTGAGGTCGGGCAGCGCGGCAAAATCCCAGCCCAGTCCGTAGGTGGAAAGATAGCCGGGCAGTTTGGCGCCCAATTCGGCCGGTTGCACCGCGTTCATCTCGGCAAGCGAGGCATCCGACAGGATGTGGCGGCCGCCGGGCGCAAAGCTGTCGACAAAGCGGCAGATGTCCTCGGCGGTGGCCGACAGCCCGCCCGTTCCCAGCAGCGACAGCACCTCGGGCGGCAACACCACGCCCGCCGGGGTGTAGGCCCTGGCGACAGTCATATCCTTCTCCGGCCGTTCGCCTACGCCGATGCCGGTGTACTTGAGGCCGAGCGGCTTGAAGATCCGCTGCCCAAGGAAGTCGAGGTAGCTCATCCCCGAGACCTTGGCGACGATCATCTCGGCGAGGGTGAAGCCGTCGTTGCAATACGGGTTCAGCGCGCCCGGCCGGTGTTTGAGGTGAGACTGGGCAAGGGCGTCGAGTACGTCCCCATAGAAGTCCTCGTTGTACCGGTAGCCGAAGCCGCTCGGCCCGAGGGTGCCGGGCAGACCGGACGTGTGATTGAGCAGCATGCGGACGGTGATGTCCTTGTAGCGCGCGTCCGCCATGGTGAACTCGGGCAGATAGTCCGCCGCCGGGGCGTCGAGGCTGACCGCGCCGTCGTCGACCAGCAGCATGATGGCGGTGGCGACATAGACCTTGCTGACGGAACCCATGTTGAAGAGCGTGTCCTTGTCTACCGGCACGCCGCCTTCCCGATCGGCCATGCCGAAACCCTCGGCATAGACGGTGATGCCGCCGTCCATGACGGCCACGGTGGCGCTGCCGGTAGCCCCGGAGGTGATGGATCTCCATACCTCCAGACGGGCGAAGGCCCGGGCCGCGGCGACGGCGGGGCTTTCAGCGGCGGCGCATCCGGTGAGCGGCAGCAGTGCAGTCAGAGCGGCCAGCAGGCAGGCAATTGCCAGGCGCAGTTGTCTCATCGGGTCGATCCCTCCTCGTCATTCTTCCCCGTTGCAAGCCCCCCCTGTAGGAAGAGCTGTAGCGCCTTCCCTTGGCGCTACAGCTCCGGTGGATGGTATTCTCCTATTTCGCCGCTTTGCGGATGCGCCCCTGCATGGCCACGGTGCAGTAGTTGGTCAGCTTGTAGCCGTAGTCCTCCTGGAAATCCTTCACGGCCTGGCGCGTCTGCTTCAGGTAGTTGCCGCCGATGTTGCCGTCAAAGTACCCAAGCTTCTTCAGCGCCTTCTGCAGCGCCTTCACATCGTCGCCGCTGTCGCCGTAGTGCAAGGTGCGCTCCGGCTGCGGCGGCTTTTTCTGGCTGGCATCGTAAATCTTCTCCTGCATGGCCGCGGTGCAGTACCATGTGAGCTTGTAGCCGCGGGCGTACTCAAAGTCCTGCACGGCCGCCTGAGTGAGGTCGAGGTAATTGCCGCCGATCTTGCCGTCAAAATAGCCCAGCTTCTTGAGCGCCTTTTGCAGCTGCACCACGTCCTGGCCGCTGTCGCCGTAGTTCAGGCGGCGGTAGATGTAGGAGGTATTGGCGGCGCTGGTCAGGATGGGGGCCGCCAGCGTCGTCAGCATCAAAAGGGCCAGAACCGCCGTCAGGATCTTCTTCGTCTTGCGCATCTGCTTAGCTCCTCCTTATTCGTTGCCTACAGTCCAGCCGGTGTTGGCCCCCATGAGCAGCGCCGCCAGCTCGATGATGGGCATCTCCGGCTCGCCGCCGGTCTCGCTGAACAGGGAATACTGGGTGCTTGCCGCGGCGTGGGTCCAGTCGCACACGGCATAGGCTTCCTCGGTGCTGGACTTCACCACCAGCAGGTCCTCGTCGCCCTCGTACAGGTTGGTGAACTCCTCGGTCACATCAAAGGGCAGGTAAAGGCCGTCGATGTCCCGGGCCTTCATGTCCTCAGGCAGCTTTGCCGCGCGCAGGGTGTAGAGGTGTTCGCCCCAGTGGAACTGGATCTGGGCGACGAGCGGTTCGCCGTGAATGTAGCTGTACACGATGGTGCCCGCGTCCTCGGGCAAGGCGGGAATGGCTACGCCGGGCGCCGCCGCCGTCAGTTCTTCCAAGGTCGCCACGTCGTGCACCGGGTTCTCGATCAGCACGCCATCCTCGTCGAGGTGCTCATCCTCCTGGGCAAGGGCGCAGGGCGCCATGACCAGCGCCAGCACGAGCAGCAGCAACCAGACCGTCAGCCTCTTTATCATACTGTATCCTCCATTCCAAGTTTCTGGTATCAATTGTATTATAGCGAGGCGGGCCCGACAGCACTATAGAAAAATACGGGGGAAAAGTGTTAAATTACCAAAAAACGGCACACCTGCCCCTCCCCCGCGCAACCCGAATAAATCAGCGATTCCTTAACCTTACCCATTTGATTTCGCGCCCGCCTTGCGTTATAATACGTCGTATGTATATGCAATACGGCAGTATGGCGAGGAGGCTGGGCGATGATTTGGAACCCCGGGATCGAGTGCATGGAGCGCGCGGCGCTGGAAAAGCTGCAACTTGCACGGCTGCAGGCGATCGTGCGGCATGCCTACGACAACGTGGCATTCTACCGCGAAAAGATGGACGCGCGGGGCGTGGGGCCAGGCGATATCCGCTCACTCAAGGACATCGAACTCATCGACTTCACGGTCAAGACCGACCTGCGCGACCAATACCCTTATGGGCTGTTCGCGGTCCCGATGGACGAGGTCGCACGCCTGCACGCATCCAGCGGCACCACCGGCAAGCCCATTGTGACCGGTTATACCCGCGCGGACCTCGACGTTTGGGCCGAGTGCGTCGCGCGGCTGGCGACCGCGGCGGGCGCGCGGAAAAGCGACATCGCGCAGGTTTCGTTTGGATACGGGCTGTTCACCGGCGCGCTGGGGCTGCATCAGGGCCTTGAAAAGATCGGCTGCGCGGTGGTGCCCATCTCCAGCGGCAACACCGAGCGCCAGGTGACGCTGATGCGCGACTTCGGCTCAACCTTGCTGATCGCCACCCCCTCCTACGCCATGTACATGGCCGAGGTGGCCGAGCGCACCGGCGCGATCGAGGGCATCAAACTGAAATACGGGCTGTTCGGCGCGGAGGCCTCGACCGAGGCCATGCGCCGCGAGCTCGAGCGCCGCTGGGGCATCGTCGCCACCGAGAACTACGGGCTGACCGAGGTCATGGGCCCGGGCGTGTCGGGCGAATGCCTGCATAAATGCGGCATGCACATCAACGAGGATCACTTCCTGTGCGAGGTCGTCGATCCCGATACCGACCGCGCCCTCCCGCCGGGCGAGCCGGGCGAGCTGGTGATTACCACGCTTTCCAAGTGGGCGATGCCGATGCTGCGCTACCGCACGCGCGACATCACGCGGCTGATTTCGGAGCCTTGCGCCTGCGGGCGCACGAGCTACCGCATGGAGAAGTGCAAGGGCCGCACCGACGACATGCTGATCGTGCGCGGCGTCAACCTGTTCCCGAGCCAGATCGAGTCGGCGCTGGTCGGCATCGACGGCGTCGCGCCCAACTACGAGATCCACGTCTCGCGCGAGAACTACACAGACAGGATTGAAGTGAGGGTTGAGATCGGCGACGGCATCAACATCGACAACTTCGTCGAGACCGATCGGCTGCGCCAGTCGGTCTCAAGTCGGCTGCGCGCCGCCTGCCAGCTCGACATGAAGGTGATGCTGGTGTCGCCCAATTCGCTCAAGCGCTTTGAGGGCAAGGCGCGGCGCGTAACCGACACGCGCGATCTGTTGGGAGGGCAATGAATCATGGAAAAGCAATTGATGCTGGGCAACGAGGCGGTCGCGCGCGGCGCGTGGGAGGCCGGTTGCCGCGTGGTGAGTTCGTATCCGGGCACGCCCAGCACCGAGGTGACCGAATCCGCGGCTAAATACCCGGACATGTACTGCGAATGGGCGGTCAACGAAAAGGTGTCGCTCGAGCTGTGCGCGGGCGCGGCGGTCGCCGGCGCGCGCGCGATGTGCGCCATGAAGCACGTGGGCGTCAACGTGGCGGCCGATCCGCTGTTCACGCTCAGCTACACCGGCGTGAACGGAGGGCTCGTGATGGTGGCCGCCGACGATCCGGGCATGCATTCCTCTCAAAATGAACAGGACAGCCGCTGCTACGCGCGCGCGGCGCACCTGCCCCTGCTCGAGCCCGCCGACAGCCAGGAGTGCCTCGACTTTACCGCCCTGGCGTTCGAGCTGTCCGAGCGGTTCGACGCGCCGGTTATGCTGCGCCTGACCACCCGCGTCGCGCACGCGCGCATGCCGGTCGCCCTGGGTGAGCGCCTCGCAGCGCCCCTGAAACCCTATCGGAAGGACATCGCCAAGTACGTGATGATGCCCGCCATGGCGCGGTCGCGCCACGTGGCGGTCGAGGCGCGCATGAACGCGCTCGCCGAATACGCCGAGGGCTGCCCGGTCAACCGCGTCGAAATGCGCGACACCCGGATCGGCGTGATCTCCTCCGGCATGGCGTACCAGTACGTGCGCGAGGCGCTGCCCGAAGCTTCGGTGCTCAAGCTGGGCATGGTGCACCCGCTGCCCCGGCGCATGATCGAGCGCTTCGCCGCCTCGGTCGACCGGCTGCTTGTGATCGAGGAACTCGAACCGGTGATCGAGGATCAACTGGCCGGCTGGGGCATAATGGTTACGGGCAAGGCGCTGACCGGGCGGCAGGGCGAGCTGTCGGTGAACCGGCTGCGGTCGGTGCTGGGCCTCCCCGAGGCCGAGCGGCGCGCGATGCCGGCCGTGCCGCCGCGCCCGCCGGTGATGTGCGCCGGCTGCCCGCACCGCGGCCCAATGACCGTGCTCAAGAAGCTCAAGCTCACGGTGACCGGCGACATCGGCTGCTACACGCTGGGGGCGCTCGCACCCGTCGACGCGCTGGACACCTCGCTGTGCATGGGCGCGTCGATCGGCATGGCGCAGGGCTTCGAGCGCGCCGACGCCGCCAACGCGGCAAGGACGGTGGCGGTGATCGGCGACAGCACCTTTTTGCATACGGGCGTGAACGCGCTCATCAGCGCGGCCTTCAACCAGGCGCGCACGACCGTGATGATCCTCGACAACTCGATCACCGCCATGACCGGCCACCAGCCCAACCCCAACAGCGGCAGAAACTTAAGCGGCGAACGGCCCCCGATCGACTTGGCCGCGCTGTGCCTCGCCTGCGGCGTGCGCCGCGTGCGCAAGGTGGACGCGTTCGACCTGGCCGCGCTCGAGGCGGCCTTAAAAGAAGAAACCGCGGCGGACGAGCTCAGCGTAATCATCGCCGGGCGCCCCTGCGCGCTGCTCGATAAGAGCCGTCGGCCGGCCTTCCGCGTCGACCCGGAAAAGTGCCGGGGCTGCTGGCGGTGCATCAAGCTGTCCTGCCCCGCGATCTCAAAGGCGGGCAAGGTATCGAGGATCGACGAGGTGCAATGCGCGGGCTGCGGCCTGTGCGTGCAGACCTGCCCGTTCGGGGCGATCGGAAAGGCGGGTGACGAGGTATGAAGCTGGATGCGGTCATCGTGGGCGTGGGCGGTCAGGGTACGCTGCTGGCCAGCCGCGTGCTGGGCGCGCTGGCGGGCGTGCTGGGCGATCCGGTCCGGCTCAGCGAGGTACACGGCATGTCCCAGCGCGGCGGCAGCGTGGTCACCTACGCGCGCATCGGCGAGGGCGCCGCTTCCTCGGTCGTCGAGGAGGGCTGCGCCGACGTGGTGCTCTCGTTCGAGCTGCTCGAGGCGCTGCGCGCGCTGCCCTACCTGAAGCGGCAGGGTATCATGCTGGTCAACACGCAGAAGATACCGCCGATGAGCGTGGTGTCGGGCGCGGCGGAATACCCGGCGGACGCGCTCAAATCGCTCGAGGGCGCGTGCGACACGGTGTCGGTGGACGCGCTTGCGCTGGCCGAGCAGGCGGGAGAACCGCGTGCGGTCAACCTGGCACTGCTGGGCGTGCTGTGCCGGCTGGTCGGGGGCGATCCGGCCGCGTGGCGGGAGGCGGTGCGCCTGAGCGTACCCGAGCGGCTGCTTGAGGTGAACCTGGAAGCCTTTGATCTCGGATACAACGCGCAAGTGCGAAGGAGCGAACGCCCATGAGCAAACACGCGGGGATCTGGAATCCCACCTACGAATGCATGGATCGCGAGGCCATGCGCGCCCTGCAAAACGAACGGTTGAAAAACGTGGTGCGGCGGGTGTACGACAACGTGCCGCTGTACCGCGAGCGCATGGCCGCCAAGGGGCTGGAGTCCGGCGACATCAGAACCGTGGACGACCTCAAGTACCTGCCGTTCACCGACAAGCCCGACCTGCGCGACCAGTTCCCCTACGGGCTGTTCGCCGTACCGCGGCGCGACATCGTGCGCATCCATGGCTCGTCGGGCACCACCGGCATGCCGATCGTGGTGGGCTATACGCGCAGCGACGTGGACGTGTGGACCGAGATGGTCGCGCGCTCGGTGACCATGGCGGGCGCGGGCCCCGACGACATCGTGCAGGTGACCTACGGCTACGGTCTGTTCACCGGCGGGTTGGGGCTGCACCAGGGCGCGACCGAGGTGGGCGCGATGGTCATCCCGATGTCCAGCGGCAACACCCGGCGCCAAATCGCGATGATGCGCGCGCTGGGCTCGACCGTTCTGTGCTGCACCCCGTCCTACGCATACCTGCTCGGCGAGGCGATGCGGGAGATGGATCTGTCGCCTTCGGATCTTAAGCTCAAGGTGGGCATCTTGGGCGCGGAGCCCTGGTCGGAGCGGATGAGGTCGCGCATCGAGGAACTGCTGGGCATCGACGCGCTCGACATCTACGGCCTGACCGAGATGGCCGGGCCGGGCGTCTCCTGCGAGTGCCTGCACAAGCAGGGCATGCACGTGCAGGAGGATCACGTGATCCCCGAAATCATCGACCCCGACACGCTCGAGCCCCTGCCCTACGGCAGCACGGGCGAATTGGTGTTCACCACGATCACCAAGGAGGGCACGCCGCTTTTGCGTTACCGCACCCATGACCTGTGCCGGCTGAACGCCAAAACATGCGCCTGCGGGCGCACCACCGTGCGCATGGACCGCATCTGCGGCCGCACCGACGACATGCTAATCATACGGGGCGTCAACGTGTTCCCCAGCCAGATCGAGACGGTGCTGATGGGCATCCCGGGCGTGACGCCGCACTTCTTGCTCAAGGTCGACCGCGTCGGCCCGACCGACTCGATGGAGATCCAGGTCGAGGTCACCGACGAGACCTTCGCCGACACCGTGGGCCAGATGCAGCGCTTCCAAAAGCAGATTCAGGAGCAGGTGCGCTCGTCGCTGGGCCTGTCGGCCGCGGTCAAGCTGGTCGCGCCCAACACCATCCCGCGCTTCGAGGGCAAGGCGCGCAGAGTCCAAGATAATCGGCAAATATAGGTGTTGCATTTGCCGCCTACGTGGTATAATGAACCTGTGGAATAAAGGAGGGATTGCCATGTACGTGAAGCAAATCTCCGTTTTTCTCGAGAATTCAAAGGGTACGCTGGCCCGGATGACCCGGCTGCTGGGCGAGGCGGGGCTGGATCTGATCGCGCTGTCGATCGCCGACACCGAGCACTACGGCATCCTGCGCTGCATCGTAACCGACGCGGCCAAGGCCATCGCGGTGCTCAAGGAGGCGGGCTACACCGCCCGGCTGACCGACGTGCTGGCCGTGTGCGTGGACGACCGGCCCGGCGGGCTGGCCGACGTGCTGGACGCGCTGAGCTCCGAGGCCATCTCGGTCGAATACCTCTACTCGTTCGTGCGCACCACCGGCAACTACGCGCTGGTCATCTTCCACCTGAGCGACATCGCGCGCGGGCGCGAACTACTGCTGGAAAAGGGCGTTCGCCTGCTCGATCAGGACGAACTCAGGGCATTATAGTCATGCAACACCAATATCGTTCAACCGAACTGCTGATTTCCGAAGCCGCGCTCGCCGCCAACGCCGCGGTGCTGATGCGCCGATTGAGAAGCCGCTCCGGCGGCGCCGGCGGCACGCGCATGATGGCCGTCGTCAAGGCCGACGGCTACGGTCACGGCGCGCTGACCGTGGCGAAGCAGGCGCTCTCCGCCGGGGCCGACAGCCTGGGCGTGGCGCTCGTCGAGGAGGGTCTCGCGCTGCGCGAGGCCGGCATCCGCGCCCCGATCCTCGTGCTGGGCGGCTCATGGGGCAAGGGCGTCGACGCCGCGGTCGCCCATCACCTGTCGCTTGCCGTGTACGACGAGGCGACGCTTATGTACATGCAGCGCGCCGCTTCAAAGCTCGACACCGTGGCGCACGCCCACCTCAAGATCGACACCGGCATGGCGCGCGTCGGGCTCAGGGATGATGTGGCGCTCGGGCGAACGCTTTCCCAGTTCAAGGACTGCCCGCGCGTCAAGTGCGAGGGCGTGTTCACCCACTTCGCCAATGCCGGCGTCGACCCCGAATTTACCGCCTTTCAGGACGGACAGTTCAAGCGGGCGCTCGAGCGCGTGCGCGCCCAGGGCTATCGCCCGATCGCCCACGCCGCCGCCAGCGGCGCGATGCTGTTGGGCGAGTCGCTGCACTACGACATGGTGCGCCCGGGCATCGCGCTCTACGGCGCGCAGGTGACCGGGCTGTGCCCCGAGCTCGTGCCCGCGCAGACGCTTGTCACCCGGCCCATCCGCATCGCGCGCGTCGAGGCGGGCGAGCCGGTCGGCTACGGCTGCACATGGCGCGCCGAGCGCACCTCAATCGTGGCCACGTTGCCGATCGGCTACGGCGACGGCTACCCGAGGCAGCTGTCGGGCAAGGCTTTTGCATTGGTCAAGGGGCGGCGCGCCAGGCTCATCGGGCTGATCTGCATGGACATGATGATGATCGACGTCACCGACGTGCCCGGCGTCTCGCTGAAGGATGCGGTGGTGCTGCTGGGCGAGCAGGGCAATGAGCGCATCACGCCCGACGAACTGGCCGAGCTCGCGGGCACCATCCCCTACGAGATCATGCTGGGCTTCACCGCGCGCGTCCCCCGGCGCGCCGTGCCGCAGTGAGCGGTGACGACAAACGGGCCTTGCGCGCGCTGATCGGCGAGCGCCTGGCCGCGGTCACCGGGGACGAGCGGCGCGCCTGGTCGCGCGCCATCACAGGGCGCGTGCTGGCGAGCGGCGAATACGCGCGCGCGGGATCGGTGTTCTGCTACGTCGGGCGGCGTGGCGAGCCCGACACACTGCCCCTGATCGAGCGGATGCTCGGAGAGGGCAAGCGGGTCTATCTGCCCATGCCGCGCGAGCGCGGCATCATGGACGCGGTGCGGCTTCTGTCGGCCGCCGAGCTGCGCCCCGGCCGCTACGGTATTCTGGAGCCCTTGCCGGACGGCGAGATCGCGCCGCCCGAAGCGCTCGAGCTGATCCTCGTGCCGGGCGCGGCGTTTGACCGCGCGCTCTTCAGGCTGGGCTGGGGTGCGGGCTACTATGACCGGTACCTGACCCGCGCGCGCGCGCCGGCGCTGGGCGTGGCGTTCGACTGCCAACGGGTAATCGATGTGCCGCGCGAGGCGCACGACCGGCCGGTCGATAAATTGGTCACCGAACGGGCGACATACGGGAGGGAACCTGAATGAAACAGGGATTGATCCTCGGCGGGCGGGCGCTGGGCAGTTATGCGGCGGCGGTGCTGCTGTGTCCGCTGGTGCTGGGCGGCATCGGTCCCGAATGGCATTGGGCGCAAATCGCGCTCAATGTGTTGCTGCTGCTCGCCATGGTCTACGTGATGTATGTGGACGGCGGCGCGCGCGGCGAACGGGCCGCCACGCTGAGCGCGACGCTTAAGCGCATGCGCGAGTCGGGCCAGCCGATCGACCCTGCGCTTTCCGCCCGGCGCTTCATGCGCGGCGTCGCGCTCATCGCCTACCTGACGGCGGCGGTGCCGCTGATGTTGGTCGCGGCGGCCAACCTGATCGCCGAGCCCTTCTATCCGCCCGTGATAACGACCGAGCCGGTCGCACCGGTCGCACCGGACGCACCGGTTGCACCGGACGCACCGGACGAAACCATGCCCGAGGCCGAGACCGAGCCGACGGTCATCAATCCCTACAACCTGACCGCCCGCGTTATATTCCTGCCGGCGCTGTCGATGTACCGCTCCTTTGCCGACAATCCGCACGGGCTGAACCTTATGTTTCTGGCGATGGCGCTGCTCTCGCCGTTGGCGGAGCCGCTCGGCTACCTGTCGGGGCCGCGCTGGCGCAGGAAAAAACTGGAAGCGATCAAGGCCGGCAAGCGCAAGAAGCAAAGAAACCTCAAGGTGAACCGGCCCGCAAAGCCGACCGGGCCCAAGCCGCTCGTTTGATTCCGGCTTGTGTAATCGAGGCAATTGTGTTAGAATGGGGCGTGTGAGCGCATGCGCATCATAGCGGGAGAGGCGCGCGGCCGGAAGCTGTTCGCGCCCGAAGGGGTCGAAACCCGCCCCACCGCCGATCGGGTGCGCGAGTCGCTGTTCAACGTGATCGCACGGCGGGTGGACGGCGCGCGCGTGCTTGACCTGTTCGCGGGATCCGGGGCGCTTTCGTTTGAGGCGCTCAGCCGCGGGGCACGGTTCGCGGTGCTGAACGACCCGGTGCGAAAAGCCTGCGATGTGATCCGTCGCAACGCCGAGTCGCTCGGCTGGCAGGATCGGATACTGCTCCACCAGCTCGACTGGCGGCGCGCGCTTGCGCGGCAGGGCGAGCCGTTTGATCTGGTATTCCTCGACCCTCCCTACCGGATGGCCGCGGTCTGCGGCGAGGTGGCGGCGCAGCTGCATACGCGCGGACTGCTCAGCGGGGACGCGCTGCTCGTGATGGAGCACCTCGAAAAGGCCCCGCCCATCCTGCCGGACGGCTTTTGCGCGGTGGATGCGCGCCGCTACGGCGACACCGCCATCACGCTGGTACAATTGGAGGACGCATGACCGTCGTATATCCGGGCAGCTTTGATCCGCCGACCGTCGGGCATGTGGCGGTGGCGCGCCGCGCGAGCGCGCTGTTTGAGCGCGTCACCGTGCTCGTGATCGCCAACCCCGCCAAGGCGTCCCGGCTGCCGCTGTCCGAGCGCGCCGCTCTCATGCGGCGCTGCCTGCAGGATGTGCCCAACCTTACCGTCGAGTGGGGCGCCGGCCTGCTGATCGACCATGTGCGCAGGCTGAATGCGGGCGCCATCCTGCGCGGGCTGCGCGGCGAGTCCGACTACGGCGCGGAGCGCCCGGTGGCCGACCTGATGCTGCGCCAATGCGGCGCGGAGACGCTGTTCATGCAGTGCGATCCGGAGGTCAGCTACGTCAGTTCCTCCATCGCGCGGGAGCTTTTGCAGTTGGGCGGCGACGCCCACCGGATCGTTCCGGCCGAAATCCTAGGGGACGTAATCGCCGCCTACGCGTAGCGAATCATTAAGGGGGTTATTCGATGGATCGCGAGGACAACTTCTTTGGCGAGCAGGGAAGGCGCGAAGCACCCGCTCAGCCGCCGCCGCACAGCGTACCGGTGCCGGACGAAGCCGCGCGCTACAATGAGGGCGGCGACGATGACCATACGTACTTGATGACGCTGCTCAACTACCTGCAGGACGCCATGGAGTACGCCAGCGTCGTGCCGCTGACCAGCAAGCGCCTGGTCGACACCGCGATGTGCCTGGACATCATCCAGAACATCCGCGGCAACCTGCCGCTGGCGATCCAGTACGCCGAGCAGGTGATGCGCGACCGCGAGAACATTTTGGTCAGCGCCGAGCGCGCGGCGGCCAACAAGCTGCAATCGGCCGACGTACGCGCCAATGCCGCGATCGACGACGCGGCCACCCGCTCCCAGCAGATGCTCGAGGAGGCGCAGAGCCACGCCGATAAGATCATCCGCGACGCCGAGATCCGCGCGCGCGCCATGATCGACCAGAACGCGATCAAGGTGGCCGCGCAGAACGAAGCGCGAGCGATCGTCAACGAGGCGCGCGCCGAGGCCAACGAGCGGCGGCTGGACGCCAGCGCCTACGGCGAGGAGTTGCTGCTCAACGTCGAAAAGGAGCTGCAGCGCGCCGCTGAAATGGTACGCCAGCGCCGGCAGACGCTGGACAACGAGCAGCAGCGCTGACGCGGTCACGCGAATTCGGCTGCGGCCTTATTCGCATGAGAGGGGAACGACAAAGCCCGCACAAATGTATTGAACATGGAGGGCCTCGGCCCTCCAGACCTCCCAAGGGGGGCGCGAGAGGTTTCGACCGATGGGTCCGCTGAGAGGAGCTACGCCATGACGATTCCCGAATTGAAGCGGCAGGTCTTTGAGGCCAATATGCTGCTGCCCAAGTACGAGCTGGTCACCTTCACCTGGGGCAATGTGTCGGCGATCGACCGCGAAAAGGGCCTCATCGCCATCAAGCCGAGCGGTGTCAGATATGAGGAAATGCGCGCCGAACAGATGGTGGTGCTCGATCTTGCGGGCCATGTCGTCGAGGGCGGCCTGAACCCCTCGAGCGACACACCCACCCACCTCGCGCTCTATAACGCCTTTCCCGAAATCGGCGGTATCGTGCATACCCATTCCACAATGGCGACCGCCTTCGCGCAGGCCGAGCGCGACCTTAACTGCTACGGCACCACCCACGCCGACTACTTCTACGGCCCGGTGCCCGTGACGCGCATGCTGACGGCCGGGGAGATCGAACGCGACTATGAAAAGAACACCGGTCTCGTGATCGTCGAGACCTTCCGTGAACGCGGGCTGGACCCGCTGGCCACCCCGGCGGTGCTGGTGCGCAAGCACGGCCCGTTCACCTGGGGGAAGACGGCCTCCAAGGCCGTTGAGAACGCGGCGGTGCTCGAAGTGGTATGCAACATGGGGAGGCTTACGCATACGATCGATTCAGGCGTCGCGCCCGCGCCGCAGGTGCTCATGGACAAGCATTATTTCAGAAAGCACGGCGCAAACGCCTATTATGGGCAGAAATAATCAAGACTACGTCGATCTACACGTGCACACGCAGTTTTCCGACGGCTCCCTCTCCCCCGCCGAGGCGGTGGAGCAGGCCGCCGAAGCCGGCGTCGGATTGCTGGCGCTCACCGACCACGAGGGCTTCGACGCCTACCGCGAGGCCTTGCCTTTGTGCAACGCGCGCGGCATACGGCTGATCGAGGCGGCGGAGCTCGAATGCGCGCACGAGGGCCGGCAATTTCATTTGCTCTGCTACGGCGCGCGCCCCGATCAAGCGCTTCGCGCGCAGGCGGCGCACGGCCGCGCGCTGCTCGACCGGATGAGCGACGAACTGATCGAGCGTTTGTCTGAAAGCGACACGCGCGTGTCGCCTTCCGATTACGCACGCTTTGAGCGTACGCCGGCGCTGGGCGGCTGGAAGGCGCTGGAATACCTGATGCGCCGCGGCGTGACCGACAGCCTGCGCGGCGGCATGCCGCTCTACGATCTGCACGGCGTGACCTACGAGCGCGCCGGGTTTGTCCCTTTTGCGCAGCTGGTGAAAACCATCCGCGGGGCCGGCGGGCGCGCGGTGTTGGCGCACCCGGGGCACACGTTGAGGGGCCAAGGCGAAGGCGAGATCATGGCGCGCGTCCGGACGCTCGTCGCGTTCGGACTCGATGGCGTCGAGTGCTACCATCCGCTTCATTCGCCGTCTCTTTGCAAACGCCTGGCCGATTGGTGCCGGGCCGAAGGGCTGATGATTACGGCGGGCTCCGACTGCCACGGCGCGTTCGGGCGCACCCGCCTGAATCAAATGAACATCCGCATGGGTCAAATTGACTTGAGGGGGCTATGAACATGGCAATCCATCCGCAAACCGAATTTGCACGGGAATCTGTGCTGGCCGTCGCACGCGACATGGCGAACGCGGCGCGCACCGCGCCCAAGGCGAAAGGCGTAGACCGGCTGCACATCATCGTTATTGAAGGCGACACACTGCATGCGCTGGCGGCCCACATGCGCGAGATGCATGCATCGGGCCGGGCGGCCGCCCACTTCGCGCGCGATGCCGGCAACCTCGAGGCATCGGACGCCTGCCTGCTGGTGGCGACCGAGATCGGGCCGATGCCCTCCGGCTGTGCCGACTGTGGCATGCGCGCCTGCGCCAACAACCAGGCGTTCATGGGCGCGCCCTGCGTGTACGCGACGCACGACCTGGGCCTGGCGATCGGCAGCGCCGTGGCGCTGGCCGCCGACCGACGCATCGACAACCGCGTGATGTTCTCGGTGGGCGAAGCCGCCTACGACCTGGGCTTCTTGCCGGTGGCCGCGCGCATCGCGATGGGCATCCCGCTGTCAGCGACGGGCAAGAACCCCTATTACGACCGAAAGCCTTCGTAATCCTCTTAGGGGAGGCAAGGCATGAGCAAGTGGATCATGTCCTCGGAGTACACCGCCTTCTTGGTGGTGTATATCCTGTTCGGCTATATGTTCATTGGTCGCAGCGCCGCCTCCGGACCGGCACGCGCCTTTCATCAGTGCCTGGGCATGACGCTCGCCGCCATCGCCTCGAACATCCTGAGCGTGCTGTTCGCGCGCGGCGCGATCCGGGTGCCGCTGTGGCTGAACGAACTGACGCAGGCCGGCTACTTTGTGTTGACCGCGCTGATGGCGCTGTCGCTGTGCCGATACCTGCTGCGCTATCTCTACGACCTCGTCAGCGTGCCGCGCAGGGCCGGGTGGGTCAAGGCGTTGATACTGATCCCCAACATCCTGTTCTTCGGCGCGGTGGTGCTCAACCACTGGACAAAATGGCTGTTCTTCTTTGACGAGCAGGGCCGCTATACGCGCGGGGTGTACAACAACGCGCTCTATTTCGTAGTGCTGATCGAACTGCTCGCGGTGATGGGCTGCTACATCCACCGGCGCGTCGGCGTGAAGCGGGCGTTCCGTCGCTCGGTGGAACTGGGGCTGCTCGCGATACTGCTCATGATGACCTTGCAGTACGCCATGCCCGGCATCGTGCTGACCGGCACCGCGATGATGACCGGACTGCTCATCCTGTTCATCACCCTGCAACAGCGGCGCATCAACGCCGACCACCTGACCGGGCTCAACAACCGCCTCGCGTTCTACCAGGCGCTCGAGGAGCGCATGCGTCAAAAGGCGCCCTTTCGCGTGCTGGTCGTGCGCATTCAGGCGTACGAGGCGGTCAACGCGCGGTTCGGGCGGCACGCGGGCGACTACCTGCTGCGACAGTTCGGCCGGTATCTGGAGCGGCTCTTTGGCGCCGAGTATGTGTTCCGCTCGCGCAGCGTGGACTTCGCCTGCATCGTGGATGAGCCCGACAATCGCTACGACAAGCGGCTGAGCGAGGCGCTCGTCCGCTTCGCCGCGCCCTGGTCGGTCATGAACGGCATCGTCCATCTGCGGACGGCGTCGGCCGACATCGCCTGGCCCGCCGAGGTTGCGGGCGCGGACGAGCTGGTCAGCTACCTCGAGTATGCGGTACGCTGTATCACGCCCGAAGGCCCGCAGCACTTTCACTTTGACGGGGCAGCCATGCGCGCGTTCCGCCGTCGGGCGCACCTGAACGAGCTGATCGAGAGGGCGCTTGCCGAGGATCGGTTCATGCTCAACTTCCAGCCGATATACGACCTCACCACCGACCGCTTCGTGGGCATCGAGGTGCTGCTCAGGCTGTCGGACGCGGACGGAACGCCGGTCCCGCCGGGCGAGTTCATCCCACTGGCCGAGGAAAGCGGCATGGTTGTCGAGCTCGACTGGATGGTGCTGCGCAAGGTGTGCGCGTTCTTTCGGGCGCACAAGGAGATGAAGGCGCTCACCGCTTCGGTCAACATATCGGCGCAGCAGTTGCTCGATCCGCAGTTGCTCCACAGGGTTACGAGCATCTTGACCGCGCACGGCATTCCTTCCGGCCAGATCAAGATGGAGATCACCGAGCGCACGATCCTCTCGGACCCGGAACGCGCGGCGACGATCATGCGCACACTCGAGGCGCAGGGCGTGGGCTTCTACCTGGACGATTTTGGCACGGGCTATTCCAACATGTTCTACGTAACCCGGCTGCCGCTCGAGTGTGTAAAGCTCGACAAAAGCCTGCTGAACGACATCGAGTCCAACCCGCGCGCGCTCGAAATGCTGTCCTTCTTCGCTGAAGGCCTCAGGCACGCGGGCGTGAAGGTACTGGTCGAGGGCGTAGAAAACGACCGGCAGTACGCGCTGATACGCACGTTGCCGGTCGACCTCATACAGGGCTACTACCTGTCAAGGCCCATGGACGAGCGCCGCTTCCTGGCCTGGCTGCGCGGCATGCAGATCACAGACGCTCAGCGCAAGCCGGAGAAGGTGGTGTAGGGCGTCAACCGATCGGTAATGTCACCGTCACTTCGATACGATCGGCCAAACGCTCTACGCGGCTGCTGGCCTTAACGCCGGCCTGATTGAGCGACTTGACCACATCCAGCACCGCGTTGACCAGCACCCGATGGTCGCGCAGGTACAGCCGGTAGCGCGGGCGCGGCTTTGCCGTGGCCATTTTGCGCGCCAGTTCCTCCAACTGGCGCACGCTCATGCGCTCCGCCGCCGCGCGCTCGGCGGCTTCGAGTTGCGCCTGCTCGCAGCCGAGAGAGAGCAGCGCGCGCGCGTGGCGCTCGCTGAGCCCATGTTCGATCAGCCGCGCGCGCACCGGTTCGGGCAGCTTGAGCAGCCTGAGCTTGTTGGCGACCGCGCCCTGGCTGATGCCCAGCCGCGCGGCCAGCGCCTCCTGCGAGAACCCATAGCTTAGAAGCAACTGACGGAACGCCTGCGCCTGTTCGAGGTAGTGCAGATCCTCACGCTGCAGGTTTTCGATCAAGGCCAGCAGCGCCGCTTCGCGCGCGTCTACCGTCCGAATCAGCGCGTCGATCAGCGGCTGCCCCAACTGCCGAACCGCCCGCAGCCGCCGCTCGCCCGCGATCAGCTCGTAGCCCTCGCCCATGCGGCGCACCACCACGGGCGACAGCAGCCCGTGCTGGCGGATGGACTCGGACAGCTCCACGAGCGATTGCTCGGCGAAGCGGGTGCGCGGTTGGCAAGCCGACGCGCAGATCGCGTCCACCGGCAACCGGACCAACATATCCTGCGCGCGCGTATCCATGCTCAGGCCCCCCGAAGCGATCATTGGATTTATTATATTCACGCGCGGCGCCGTCCTGACCGACCGGCGTTCGCTTTATCGTTCGCGCATATTACAATGTCAGGCTCTTCGCGTTGTGCTTTAACCACAGCTTCCAGTCCTGATAATCGGGCAGGAAACGCTCGACCAGCGCCCAGAACCGCTTCGAATGATTGAATTCATGCAGGTGGCACAGCTCATGCACCACCACGTAG
Organism: Anaerozeibacter quisquiliarum; assembly: GCF_051162045.1. Classification (NCBI taxonomy): domain Bacteria; kingdom Bacillati; phylum Bacillota; class Clostridia; order Eubacteriales; family Anaerozeibacteraceae; genus Anaerozeibacter; species Anaerozeibacter quisquiliarum. Next base: position 29,515 of record NZ_JBISDI010000010.1, on the reverse strand, counting down.
TCGAGCGCCCCGGGCGGGGCCATAATCAGCTTCCAGTTGAAATTGAGGTTGTTCTGGCCTGAGCAACTGCCCCAGCGCGTGCGCTGCTCCCGGATGGTCACGCGCGCGGGCCGCCGCCCGACGAGCGGGATGAAGTGCTCGAGCCGCGCCGTTACCGCCGCGCGAGCCCGGCGGATCATGTACGCCCGGACGGCCAGGCGCACCGCGTCGCCGCCGTCGTTTTTCGTCCACACCCACAGCGCACCGTCCCGCGCCTCCACCCGCTCAGCGCCTCGCGCCCGGCAAGCGCTTTTCGAGGATCGTCTGATGCGCCTCGCCCAGGCGGTCATATTCGTCGGGATGATCCAAGATGACCGCGAGTCCCCGTGCCGTCGCCAGCGCCGGCGCGTCGGCCACGCGGCAGGGCACGCCGGTGCGCTCGGCGATCATCCGGTCCAGCCCGTACACCTGCGCGCCGCCGCCGGTCAGCGCGATGCCTCCGTCCATCAGGTCGATCATCATCTCGTGCCCGGCCAGGCGCATCATCCGCTCGGCCAGCTGTACGATCGGCTCGAGCAGCGGCTCGACGACCTGCACGACGTCCGCAATCGCCACCTGCACGGTGCGCGGAAAGCCGCTCTCGCCGTCCAAGCCCGCCACCTGCTCGACCAGCTCGGCCCCGCGCGCGGCGCTCGCCAGCGACATCTTGACCTCCTCGGCCGTTCGCGGACCCACATGCAGCGCGTAGCGCGATGAAAGCATCCGCACGATGGCCTCGTCTACGCCCGCCATGCCGAGCGGCAGGCTGTCCGAGGCGACGACCGTGTTCAGCACGATCAGCGCCGCGGCGACAAAGCTTGCGCCCACGTCGATCACCAGGTTCCCCCGGGGCGCGGCGATGCCGAGCCCCGCACCCAGCGCCGCGCACATGTCCGAGCGCACCAGCGCGCAGGAGAGCGCGCCCGCGTCCAGCGCCATGGCGACCAGCCGCTTCATCTGGGTCGGCGGCATCGAGGGTGCGCGCGCGATCAGCAGCCGGGGCCGATGCGTGAGGCCGACGGACGCGGCCCGCCGGACGAGGTGCCCGAGCCAGCCGAACAGCGCCTCCTCGTGCGCGACCGCACCGCCCGCAAGCGGAAACACCACTTGCAGCCCCCTCGGCTCCCGCCCCAGCAGCGCGAAGGCCTCGTCTCCCAAGACTTCGCCGCCCCCGCGCAACGCCCATGCGCTCGGCTGATCCATCACCAGACCCCGCCCCTTTAAGCACATGCGCGCATTCCGCCCGCCGATGTCCACGCCGATGTTCACGTTCACGGCCATCCCCCATTACGGGGGTCGAAAATGCTCCGACCCCATCATCCTGTACTTGCTCTTGGTCGCCTGTCCGCCCCGGATGTGGCGCTCCTGCCGGTTGACGCTCAGCAGCCGATCCACCTTGCGCGCCAGCCGCTGGTCGATCTGCGGCAAGCGCGACCGCAGGTCCTTGTGCACCGTGGTTTTGCTGATGCCAAAGCGTTCGGCACAGCCGCGCACGGTGGAGCCACAATCCAGCATGTAGTGCGCGCACCTAAGCACGCGCCCCGCGATGTGCTCCTTCACGCCCGCCCCTCCCCTTCATGCGAACTCGCCGGTTCAGCGTATGCGGGGCGACCGGGCGTAAATGCCGCGTTGCCGGTTATTATAGCACACATCCGACGGTGACAACAAGCGCCGCCTGAGCGTGGAATTTTGCCCAGAGCCTTGCGCAAACCTCCGATTCGTCGTATAATGAAGGCGCAACGCGGAACGTTTCGTGATCCCATCCGCAAACCATGTGCAGGAGGTAATTGACGATGGCCAATTCGAAGGCATTCCCAGAGACCCAGCCGAGGAACCGCATGGTGGGCGATTTGCCCAAGATCGGCATTCGCCCGTGCATCGACGGCCGCCGCGGCGCGCTGCTCGTACGCGAGGGCCTGGAAGCGCAGACCATGACGCTGGCGCTCGCCGCCAAGGACTTTTTGGAGCAGAACCTCAAGCACGCCTGCGGGCTGCCGGTCGAGTGCGTCATCGCCGACACCACGATCGGCCGCGTGGCCGAGGCCGCCGCCTGCGCGGAGAAGTTCCGCCGCGAGGGCGTGGGCGTGTCGATCAGCGTGACGCCCTGCTGGTGCTATGGCTCCGAGACCATGGACATGGATCCGACCACCCCGAAGGCGATCTGGGGCTTCAACGGCACCGAGCGCCCGGGCGCGGTCTACCTGGCCGCGGTGCTGGCGGCGCACGCGCAGAAGGGCATCCCGGCGTTCGGTATCTACGGCCACGACGTGCAGGACGCGGACATGGCCGGCGAGATCCCGGAAGACGTCAAGGAAAAGCTGCTTCGCTTCGCCAAGGCGGGCCTGGCTGTGGCCTCGATGCGCGGCAAGAGCTACCTGTCGATGGGCGGCACCTCGATGGGCATCGCCGGCTCGATCGTCAACCCCGCTCTGCTCGAGCAGTACTTCGGCATGCGCAGCGAATCGGTGGAATCGGTCGAATTCCTGCGCCGCTGGGAGGAAGGCGTGTACGATCCCGAGGAATTCAAGCGCGCGATGGCGTGGGTCGACGAGAACCTGAAGCTCGGCTGGGACAAGAACCCCGAGCATCTGCAGCACGACGATCAGCGCAAGCGCTGGTGCCTTGAGACCAACGTAAAGATGGCGATCATCGCCAAGGACATGATGACGGGCAACCCGCGCCTGGCCGAACTGGGCTTCAAGGAAGAAGCCGTAGGCCACAATGCGATCCTCGCGGGCTTCCAGGGCCAGCGCCAGTGGAACGACCACTTCCCCAACGGCGACTTCATGGAATCGATCCTGTCCTCGAGCTTTGACTGGACCGGCATCCGCGAGCCGTTGCCGGTGGCGACCGAGAACGACCACCTGAACGGCCTGTCGATGCTGATGGCGAAGTTGCTCACCAACATCGCGCCGGGCTTTGCCGACGTGCGCACCTATTGGAGCCCCGAGGCGATCGAGCGCGTCAGCGGCTGGAAGCCCGAAGGCGCGGCTGCGAACGGCTTCATCCACCTGATCAACTCGGGCGCGGTGTGCCTGGACGCGAGCGGCCAGTGCGAAAACGATAAGGGCGAGCCCTGCATGAAGCCCTGGTACGAAATCTCGAGCGAGGAAGCGGCCCGCATGGCCGACGCCACCGACTGGTGCTATGCCGATCTCGGTTACTTCCGCGGCGGCGGGTACTCGTCGCACCTCAAGAGCCGCGGCGGCATGCCGGTCACCATGCTGCGCCTGAACCTCGTAGAGGGCCTGGGCCCGGTGATGCAGTTGGCCGAGGGCTGGACGATCGACCTGCCGGAGGCGGTTCACGACACGCTCGAGAAGCGCACCGACCCCACCTGGCCGACGACCTGGTTTGCGCCGCGTCTGACCGGTTCGGGCGCGTTCGCGGACGTGTACGCGGTGATGAACAACTGGGGCGCGAACCACGGGGCGTTCATCTACGGCCATGTGGGCGCGGACCTGATCACGCTGTGCTCGATGCTGCGCATCCCGGTCAACATGCACAACGTGGCGGACGAGGACATCTTCCGCCCGAGCACCTGGAATGCGTTCGGCACCCAGGACCGCGAAGGCGCCGATTTCCGCGCCTGCAAGGCGTACGGGCCGCTGTACGGGAAATAAAGAATAAAGGGCCGTAGCGCGAAACGGCGGATTCCCCCGCGTGGGCGATGACGGGCGTCCAGAGGGCACAGCCTTCTGGGCGCCCGTCACCGCTCACGCGGGGGATCGACATCGAAAGCATAGCGTATGGTGCGCTCGCGCACCTCGCCGGGGCGAAGCAGCGCGGCCTCGCTCCCAGGCAACGTCTGCGGTTCGAGCGCCAGCGCGCAGCGCTGACGCGCGCGCCCGCCGCCGGACAGCGCGATGCCCTCGTGCAGGAAGCCGCCCGAATACAGCACCAGCGCCGGATAATCGGTGTACAGCCGCAGCCGCCGGCCGCTCACGGGGTCGGTTAGCGTCGCGGCGGGCGCGCCGTTCAGCGCAAAGCCGTGGTTATAGCCGTGCGCCGCGGCCAGCTGCTCGTCGTCCTCACCCTCGCCGCCGCCCCAGATGGGCCGCTCTTCGCGGAAGTCGAACGGCGTCCCGGCCACCGGCCGCCTGCCGATTGGCAGATGCGCCGCGTCGTTCAGATACACATGGTCCGCGCCGACGCGCAACCGGTGCTCGTCCACCGTGCCGCTAAAATCGCCGCTCAAGTTCCAATACACGTGGTTCGACATGTTGACCCAGGTCGCCCGGTCTGTGCTCGCCCGCATGCGTATGATGAGCTGGTCGTCCTCGGTCAACGCGTATATGACCTCAAACCGCCGCTCGCCGGGGTAGCCGTCCAGGCCGTCCCGCGCCGTGATCGACAGCGCGCACGCCTCGCCCTCAGCCGTGCTGCGCGCCTCGCCCCGCCAACGCGCGAATGACAGGCTGCCGCCGCCGTGCAGGTGATTGGGCCCGTCGTTGAGCGAAAGTTGCGCGGTGCGACCGTCGATCAGCAGCTTTCCTTTGCGGATTCGCCCCGCGCAGGGGGCCAGCGTGGCCCCTGCGTAGCTGTCGCCCGGCTCTTCAGGGCATAGCGCAATATTTGAAAATCTGCCCCACCGATCGGCGACTTCCACCCCGCGGATGCTCGCGCCCAGCGCGTCGATGACCACGGTCGTGCCACGCCGATTGCGCAAAAGATAGGCCTGATTTCCGTACAATCGCGCCACCTCCGTCGGATATCCGGGCTTCCGATTCGTCAGCATTATAGCCAGACTGCACACGCGCCGTACAGGGTGCAAAAGAAATACCGCAATTTTTGAAAATTCATGGGCAATTTACCGCAAGAATATCCGAATGCAATATGGTATACTGTCATAAGTTGATTGTGATTTATTCATGGATCATCCCGCCCGCCGCACGTTTTGGAAAGGAGGCGACCCATGGACGACGTCCTGGAGTTTTGCCACATCACCAAGTACTTTCCCGGCGTCAAGGCGCTCGACGACGTGAGCTTCGTGGCCCGCAGCCACGAGGTGCTGGCCTTCCTGGGCGAAAACGGCGCAGGCAAGTCGACGCTGCTCAAGACGCTCAACGGCGACTACCAGCCCACCTCGGGCGAGTACCGCATCGGCGGCAAGACCGTTCACTTCCGCGACCCGCACGAGGCCATCGAGGCCGGCGTCAGCATCATATACCAAGAGCGGCAGATCCTGATGGAGCTGTCGGTGGCCGAGAACATCTTCCTCGGGCGCATGCCGGTGAATGGCCTGGGCGTCATCAACACCCGGGCGGCCAACGAGCGGGCTGCGGCCATCATCGAGGATTTCGGCCTGCCGATCCACCCGGCCGCCAAGGTCAGGGACTTGAGCATCGCCTACCAGCAGATGGTGGAGATCATGAAGGCCTACAGCCGCGAAAACTTGAAGGTCATCTGCTTTGACGAACCCACCGCCAGCCTCAGCGACTCCGAGATCGAGAGCCTGTTCGCCATCATCCGCAAGCTCAAGGCGGAAGGCAAGATCATCATCTACGTCTCGCACCGCATGAGCGAGATCCGTCAAATCGCCGACAAGGCGGCCATCTTCAAGGACGGTCGGCACATGGGCATCGTGTCCACCGCGGACACCTCCGACCAGGAGATGATCCGCATGATGGTCGGGCGGGATCTCGGCGACATCTACGAAGGACTCGATCGCGCAAAAACCGTCAGCAAGCCGCTGCTTGAAGTCAGGAACCTCACCTCCGATTATGTGGAGGACGTGTCCTTTACATTGCACGAGGGCGAGGTGCTGGGCTTTTCGGGGTTGGTCGGCGCGGGGCGCACCGAGGTCATGCGCGCGATCATCGGGGCGGATCGGATGCTTAAGGGCGAGGTGCTGCTTAATGGCAAGCAAATCGCCTGCAAGTCCCCGCGCGACGCGCAGCGCCACGGCATCGTGCTGGTGCCCGAAGATCGCAAAACCCAGGGCATCCTCGCCAATCTCAACGTGCGCGACAACATCAACGTCTCGCTGCTCGATCGGCATTCGAGCCGGCTGGGCGTGCTCGACACCGCCGCCGAGCAGGTGGTGGCCGATCAGTGCATCCGGGATTTCAACATCCGCACGCCCTCCGCCGACAAGCTGATCGCGGAACTTTCGGGCGGCAACCAGCAGAAGTGTGTCGTCGCCCGCTGGATGTGCACGAGCCCCAAGGTGCTGATCCTGGACGAGCCCACCAAGGGCATCGACGTGGGCGCGAAGTCCGAGTTCTACCGCATGATCGCAGATTTCGCCCGGCAGGGGCTCGGCGTAATCCTGATCTCCTCCGAGCTGCCCGAGGTCATCGGCCTGTCCGATCGGATCGTGGTCATGCGTGCCCGCCGCATTGCGGGCGAGGTACAGCGCGCGCAATTTTCGGAGGATCGGCTGCTGGCACTGGGCATGATGGAGCAAGGTCAGGAGGGGCAAGCATGAAGGCACAGAGAAGGCGCGTCATCGCAGGCGACAAGCTGATCCTGCTCGCGGCGATCGCGATGGTCACAGCGTTGTTTTCTTTTCTCAACCGCAACTATTTCGGCGTCGTCAACCTCATCAACATCCTGGTCGCCTCCTCGCTGGTCGGACTGGTCGCCATCGGGCACACCTACCTGATCATCGCCGGGCAAAACGACCTCTCCCCCGGCTCGGTGGCCGCGTTCTCCGGCGTGCTTGCCGCGCTGCTCATGCAGATGGGCATGAACCTGCCCCTGACGATTGTGATTACCCTGGTCGCAGGGGCGCTGATCGGCGCGTTCAACGCCTTCATGGTCAACAAGATCAAGCTGCAGGCCTTCATCGCGACGCTGGTCACCCAGTCGATCGTGCGCGGCTTTGCCTACATCCTGTGCGGAGGCAAGCCCATCGCCATCGCCGACAAGAATTTCATCGCACTGGGCAAGCTGCGCTTTCCCGACTTGTCGCCGCTCGGCGTCGACTTCGCGGGCATCCCGCTGGCGGTGTGGATCATGCTGATCGCCTTTTCACTGTTCGGCTTCATGCTCGCCAAGACCCGCTTCGGCCGCAGCATCTACGTGATCGGCGGCAATCAGGACGCCGCGCGCCTGGCCGGGCTCAACCCGCATCGCATCGTGCTGACCGCGTTCATGATGATGGGCGTGATGTGCGCGCTGGGCGGCATCGTGTTCGCCGCGCGCATGAACTCCGGCCAACCCGCAGCCAACGTCAACCTTGAATTCGACGCCATCACCGCGGTCATCCTGGGCGGCGTTTCGTTCTCGGGCGGTATGGGCACGATGGGCGGCACGTTGCTGGGCGTGCTGCTGATCCAGGCCTTCAACACCGGACTGACCATGGTTCAGGTCGATTCCTTCTGGCAGTTCGTGGCGCGCGGCGCGCTGCTGTTCTTCGCGCTGACCACCGACTACCTGCGCAAGCGCAACCACGCCCGCCAACTGCTCGAGGCGAGCAAGCGAAACGGGTAATCCGCGAAATATGCCGAGCGATCGGTGTATGATATAGAATGGGGAGGTTTGTATCATGAGGAAGCTGCTTTCGTTCATCTTGGTCCTGGTGCTGGCGCTGGCCGCGATCCCGGCGTTGGCGGAAGGCGTCATCTACGGCATCTACAAGGCCGGCGACCAGACCTGGTTCATCGACGAGGGCGCGGCGGCCAAGCAGGCCGCCGAAGAGGCGGGGTATTCCTTTGTGTACGCCGACGCCAAGATGAGCCCCGAGGAGTATCTGCGCATCATCGACACCGCCATCGCCGACAAGGCGGCCGGCATCGTCACCTGCATCCCCGACCAGACGCTGTCCCAGGCGGTCGTCGACAAGCTGGCCGAGGCCAAGATCCCGGTCGTGGCCGCCGACGATGCGCTGCAGGATACCGCGGGCGGCAAGCTGGCGCCCTGGGTGGGCATCAACGCCTACGTCATCGGCGAGGCGAACGGCGCGTGGGTGGCCGAGTATGCCAAGGCCAACAACCTGGTGGCCGATCCCGAGTGCGGGCTGCTGCTGGTGACAATGGACACCGTGTCCTCCTGCGTGCCGCGCATCGACGGCGAACTCGCCAAGTTCACCGAGCTGTGCCCCGAGTTTGACACGGCCAAGATCTGGCGCGCCGACTACGACGGCACCACCGAGAAGGGGAACATCGCGGCCGCGGCTGTAATCACCGCGCATCCCGAGATCACCAAGTGGCTGGTCACCGGCGCAAACGAAGAAGGCACGATCGGCGCGCTGCGCGCGCTGGAATCGGCGGGCCTGGACAAGAACGCCTGCGTTGTGGGCCTGGGCGCCTACATGGCCAAGGACGAGTGGAAGAAGGACGTGGGCAGCGCCATGAAGGCCGCCGCCTACTTCTCCGCAGAGCAGGTGGGCCGCGGCTCTGTCGAAGCCCTTATCAGGATCCTCAAGGGCGAGGAAGTCGCGCTCGAAACCGCGGTGGACGCGCTGATCGTCACGCCGGAGAATTACAAGGACGTGATGGGCAAGGCCGCGGAGTAGCCGACTTATAAGGTATCCGCCCGGCCGCCCGCGAAGAGGGAGGGCGACCGGACGGATACCTTTTCTATGTGCTATATCGTCCCGCTGTTGCGGTAGCGCAGCGGGGTGGTGCCGGTGATGCGCTTGAATACGGTCGAGAAATTGCACTCGCTCGAAAAGCCACAGCGGTACGCGATCTCCTTGGCCGGCAGCGCGGTGGTCTTCAGGTAGAATTTGGCCGTGTTGACCCGCGCGATCGTCAGGTATTCGTGTGGCGTGTGACCGGTCTCGCGCTTGAACACGCGCGCGAAATGATAGGGGCTGAGTGCCGCCTTTTGCGCCATGTCCGCGAGCGTCAGCGGCCTTTCGACGTTGTCCGCGATGTAGGCCAGCACCTGATCGATCGTGCTCGCCTGCCCCGGTGTCCGCTGCTTGCCGCTGTAGAGGACGAACTCGGTCAGCAGCGCGGTGACGTACTTCGAAATCAGCGGCTCGACCGCGCACCGGTCGCGGTGAAACATCGCAAAGATGCGCTCCAAATCACGCGCGGCGGCATAGGGGTTGACCGGTAGGATTAGCTGGTTGCGGTTTTGCACGATCGCGTTGTAGTAGTCGCGCGCGGTGGGGCCGCCAAAATGGATCCAGTAGATCTCCCAGCTCGATTCCGTGCCATAGCGGTGTGGCGCGAAGCAGTCGAGCAGCACCATGTGCCCCTCGCTGAGCTCCGCGCGCCGGCCCTCCAGGTAGGCGTAACCCTTCCCGCGCGCCACGTACAGCAGCAAGAAGCTGTCGTAGCTCTGCCGGTTGACGGCGTATTGCCCGTCGCAATGGTAATGCCCGGTGCAGCGCAGGTAGAAGTACATGCGCCTAGCCGCCTCGCTGGCGGTGTGAAAGTACACGTCGGAGGCGGACAGCACGCCCGGCTCATGGATCTTCATCGGCGGCCCTCCCAACATACGGGCGCAAGAAAGCACAATCGAAAAACCAGCTAAAGCATACCAACAATCGGCGCGTCTGTCAATTGCGCTTTATTTCACCCGGCACAACTGCGCAGGAAATCAAAAGAACTTGGCAATCGGAACCAACATGCCCGCCTGGCTTCATGGTAGAATGGACGTAATCAGCATGGAACTTATCGGATGGAGGTGCGGCGCATGCAGCATGCGGAGGTCAAAGTCTGGGAACAGGACGTGGTCATCCCGACCTACGGCGTGGGACGGCCGGACAAGAACCCCATGTTTCTGGAAAAGCGCGTGTACCAAGGCAGCTCCGGCAAGGTGTACCCGCTGCCGGTTATCGACAAGATCATGGACGAGAAGAAAGACCGCTCTTACCGCGCGGTGTTTCTCGAAAACGACTACCTACGCATCATGCTGCTGCCCGAGCTCGGCGGACGCGTGCAGCGCGCGTTCGATAAGACCAACGGCTACGACTTCGTCTACCACAATGAGGTCATCAAGCCCGCGCTGGTCGGCTTAACCGGCCCCTGGATCAGCGGCGGCATCGAGTTCAACTGGCCGCAGCACCACCGGCCCACCACGTTCTCCCCCACCGACTACGCCATCTGTGAAAACCCGGACGGCAGCAAGACCGTGCACATCAGCGAGGTCGACCGTATGTACGGCACCAAGGGCATGGCCAGCTTTACACTCTACCCCCATGCGGCCTACCTCGAGATTCGCGGCCAGCTCTACAACCGCACGCCGCTGCCGCAGACCTTTCTGTGGTGGGCCAACCCGGCCGTGGCGGTGAACGACGACACCCAGTCCATCTTCCCGCCCGACGTGAACGCGGTCATGGATCACGGAAAACGCGCGGTCTCGCGATTCCCAATGGCGACCGGCGTGTACTATAAACACGATTACGGCGAAGGCGTGGACATTTCGCGGTACAAGAACATCCCGGTACCCACCTCCTACATGGCATACCATTCGGATTACGACTTCGTCGGCGGCTACGATCACGGACGGCAGGCCGGCATCCTGCACATCGCCGACCACCATATAGCGCCGGGCAAGAAGCAGTGGACCTGGGGCTCGGGCGATTTCGGCCGGGCCTGGGATCGCAATTTGACCGACGAAAACGGCCCCTACATCGAGCTGATGACCGGCGTATTCACCGACAACCAGCCCGACTTCACCTGGATGAGGCCGTTTGAGGAGAAGTGCTTTACGCAGTACTTCATGCCTTACAAGCAGGTTGGCGAGGTCAAAAATGCCAGCGTCGAAGCGGCGCTATGTCTCGAACTCGCCGGTGGACAGGCCCGGCTGTGCGTCTACGCCACCGCCCGCTACGAGGATGCGCGCGTAGTGCTGACGCGGCGCGGCGAGCAGTTGTTTTCGTGGACCGGCGAGCTGTCCCCCACGGCGATGCTTGAACGCACGGTGGACGCGGGCGATGCCGCCGAGCACGAATTGACGCTCAGCGTGTACGCCTCGGACGGGCGGCTGATGCTCGCGTACACGCCGCGTGAGGCGCGCATCGAGCAAAGACCCGCCCCGGCCAAGCCCGCCGAGCCGCCCGAGCACATCCGCACCAACGAGGAACTGCTGCTGACTGCGCTGCACCTCGAGCAGTACCGCCACGCCACCTGCGCGCCCGACCCGTACTATCTGGAAGCCTTGAAGCGCGACCCGCTGGACAGCCGCGTCAACAACGCCTACGGCCTGCTGCTACTGCGCCGGGGCCTGTTCGCGCGCGCGGCGGCTTGCTTTGAGAGCGCCGTCCAGCGGCTGACCGAGCGCAACCCCAACCCCTACGACGGCGAGGCCTACTACAACCTGGGGCTGGCGCGCTTCTATCAAGAACAGTTCGACCCGGCGTTCGACGCCTTCTACAAGGCGACGTGGAGCGGCGCCCAGCAGGAGATGGCCTTTTACTACCTGGCGGTCATCGCCGCGCGCCGCGGCGAGTGCAGCCAGGCGCGCGCGTTCGTCGACCGCGCGCTGGTCAAGAACGCCCATAACATCAAGGCGCGCGCGCTTCAGGGCGCGCTGATGGCCGATGCCGGCGACCCGGCCGCCGAAGCGTGGCTGACAGAAAGCCTCGCGATCGATCCGTTCGACTTCGCGTCGCGCTGGCTGCTCGAATCGCTCGGCGGCAAAGACGGTTCGGCCACCACCGCGCTGATGTCCAATCCCACCCATGCGCTGATGGGCTGCGCACGCGATTTTGCCGAAGCCGGGGATTTCGCCCGCGCGCTCGCGGTGCTGGGCCGCGCGGACGCCGCAGACCCGCTCGTCCAGTACTACCGGGCGGCCTACTTTGCGCGCGTCGGCGACCGCGCGCTGTCCGCGCGTGCTCTCGACGACGCCGAGCGCTGCGACCGGTCGTACGTGTTCCCCAACCACCTCGACGATATCTCGGTGCTCGAATTCGCCATGTCCACGCGGCCCGAGGACGCCGCCGCGCCCTACTACCTCGCGAACCTCCTGTACGATTGCAAGCGCTACGGCGAGGCGAAGGCGCTGTGGGAGAAAAGCTGTGCGCTGGACGGCTCGTTCCCGACCGTGTGGCGTAACCTGGCGCTTTGCTACTTCAACAAGGACCGCAATCCGGCGCACGCCGCCGAGGCGATGGCGCGTGCCTTCGAGCTCGACCCGTCGGACGCGCGCGTGCTGCTGGAGCTCGACCAGTTGCACCGCGTGAACGGCATGCCGCCCGCCGATCGGCTCGGTTTCCTCGCTGCGCACCGCGATACCGCGCTTGCGCGCGACGACCTGTACGTGGAATATGTAACGCTGCTCAATGTGTTGGGCCGCCATGCGGAAGCGCTGGACATGCTCTCGGGGCGCAATTTCCATCCCTGGGAGGGCGGCGAGGGCAAGGTCACGGCGCAGTACGCACACGCGCTCGTGCAGTTGGCGCGCGCGTCGATGCGCGCGGGCGATTGGGACGCCGCCGGGGACGCGCTCCGGCGCGCGCTCGTCTTCCCGGAAAACCTGGGTGAGGGCAAGCTCGAGGGCGCGAAGGACGTGAACATCCACTACCTGCTGGGCTGCGTCTGCGAGACACAGGGCGACAGCAAGGCGGCGCGGGCGCACTGGTTGGCCGCGACCCAGGGCGATATGGAACCCTCCGGCATGATGTACTACAACGACCAGCCCGCCGACATGATCTTCTATCAGGGGCTGGCGTTCGAAAAGATGGGCCTAACCCGTCAGGCCAAGGCGCGCTTCAACCGGTTGATCGACTACGGCGAGGCGCACATCTTCGACGACATGCGCATCGAATACTTCGCGGTGTCGCTGCCCAATCTGCAAATCTTCGAGGAGGACCTGGATGCCTGCAACCGCGCGCACTGCGCCTACCTGATCGCGCTGGGCCACCACGGCCTGGGCAACACGGAGCGCGCGCGGGCATTCTACGACCAAGTTCTCGCCGCCGACCCCGCGCACATCGGCGCGACGACCCACCGCGCGCTGCTGGAGGGATAGAGCGCGCGAGGCGCTGTGGCAGAAGATGCCACAGCGCCTCGCTTTCCATCTACCCGCCCTTGCGCGCCGAGCCTAAGAAGTAGGTCGAATCGCCGTAGATCATGCGCAGCAGGTTGTCGCGCACCGCGCGCGGGAACAGCCGGCCGTTCACCGCGTCTTGCAGGTCCACCCACTCGCTCGACAGCTGGTAGGCGTCGCGCTCGGTGGGTTTTTTGCGCTCGGCGTCGGCCAGCTGGCACAGGAACAGGAAGTACAGCTTGTGGTCGGGTCCGCCGTCGCGCCGGGCCGTCACCTGCTCATAGACGCCCGCCATCCGCAAGGGCAGGACGCACAGCCCGGTTTCCTCGAGCAACTCGCGCCGGATCGCCTCGTCGAGCGTCTCCCCCACCTTCTGCCCGCCGCCGGGCAGCGCGTAATACAGCCCGAACCGGGAGCGGCACCGGTTGAGCAGGATCTTCCCCTCCCGCACCACAATCGCCTTGGCCGAGTTGCGTATCGCCATCCGCCTTACCCCCCAATGTTTCCCCAATTATAATCGTTCTTTCAATGCTTGGCAAGTGGTTCGGTTTTTTCTCCTCGGTTTGTTAACTACGTTTAATTTGGGGATAAAATTGTGTGCAAAGATTGAAGCGCAGCGCGCCTTGGGCTACAATAATCATATAATACACGTGCGTGCACGTCCAAGGAGGATGCGTATGGCGGTACCAGTTATCATGCCCCGCCAGGGCAACACGGTGGAAAGCTGTATCGTGACCAAGTGGATGAAGAAGCCGGGCGACGCAGTCGCCGTCGGCGACATCTTGTTCTCGTACGAAACCGACAAGGCGGCCTTTGAGGAGGAGTCGAAGGTGGCGGGTACGCTGCTTGTCGCCTTTTTCCAGGAGGGCGACGACGTGCCCGTGTTGGCCAACATGTGCGTGATCGGCGAAGCCGGCGAGGACGTGAGTATGTTCGGCGCTTCCATAGGCGCCGCCCCGGCCCCCGCGACCGAGGCTCCGGCTCCGGCAACCCAGGCCGCGCCCATGCAAACGTTGGATGCAGCGGCGATTGCCCATGACCTCGGGAAAATATCCCCGCGCGCCAAGGCGCTCGCCGAGCGCACCGGCGCGGATCTTTCGCAGGTTGCCCCCACCGGCCCCGACGGGCGGGTGATCGCGCGCGACGTGCAGGCGCTCGTCGAACGCGGGCAGGTGGTCACCCCGGCCGCGCGCGCTCTCTACGCCGGCGGCGCGCAGGGCACCGGCCTCGGCGGGCGCGTGACGCTCGCCGACGTCAGCCGCGCGGGCGAAGCCGCGCCGGTCGCCCAGACGACCGCACCCGCCGTACCGGCGGACGACAGTTACACCGAGCCGATGAGCAACATGCGCAAGGTGATCGCCAAGTCGATGAGCGCGTCGCTTGCGTCGATGGCGCAGCTGACCCACAACATGCACTTCGACGCCACCGACATCCAGGCGCTGCGCAAGTCGTTCAAGGACAGGGGCGAGGCGCTGGGCCTTGCTTCCATCACGCTCAACGACATCGTGCTGTACGCGGTGGCGCGCACACTTGCCCAACCCGAGCACCGCGCGCTCAACGCTCATCTGGAGGACGACGGCAAGACCATGCGCTACTTCCGTCAGGTCAACCTGGGCGTGGCGATCGACACCGAGCGCGGGCTCATGGTGCCCACGATCTTCGGAGCCGACAAACTGAGCCTGGCCGCGCTGTCGGCCGAGGCCAAGCATCTTGCGAAGGCCTGTCAGGCCGGCTCGATCAACCCCGACCTGCTGACCGGCGGCACGTTCACGGTGTCGAACCTGGGCGCGCTGGGCGTCGAGTCGTTCACGCCGGTCATCAACCCGCCGCAGACCGGCATCCTGGGCGTATGCACGATCGAGACAAAGGTCAAGCTGGTGAACAGCCAGCCGGTCTTCTACCCGGCGATGAATTTGTCGCTGACCTACGACCACCGCGCGCTCGACGGCGCGCCGGCATCGCGCTTCCTGAAGGATTTGAAGCACAACCTCGAGAATTTCACGCTGCTGCTGGCGAAGTAGAGCCGATGGAGCACATTATCGCATCCAAAGCGACGGGAAAAGACCCGACGCGACGATGCGAGGATGTGCGGAATTGGCGTTAAGGAGGCTGTAATATGTTCGACCTGATCGTCATCGGCGGCGGTCCCGCCGGCTACCTGGCGGCCGAGCGCGCCGCGCACGGCGGGCTTTCAACTTGCCTGTTTGAGATGAAATCGCTCGGCGGCGTGTGCCTGAACGAAGGCTGCATCCCGAGCAAGGCGCTGCTGCACTCGGCCAAGGTTTACGAATACGCCGCGCACGGCGCCGCCTACGGCGTCAAGGCGGAAAACGTCACGCTCGACCACGCCGCAGTCGTGAAGCGCCGCGCCAAGGTGGTGCGCACGCTGGTCGCGGGCGTCGGCGCCAAGCTCAAGGGCGCGGGCGTCACCGTGGTCAAGGAGCGCGCGACGATTCAAGGGCGCGTGCCGGGCGGCTTCCGGGTGGAAGCGGGCGGCCAGGCTTACGAAGCGACGCGGCTCCTGATCGCCGCCGGCTCCGTGCCGGTCATGCCGCCGATCCCCGGCCTTGTGGAGGGCTACGAGCGCGGCTTCGTGCTCACCAACCGCGAGGTGCTCGAGCTCAAGGAAGTGCCGAAGTCGTTCGTCATCATCGGCGGCGGCGTGATCGGCCTGGAAATGGCGGCCTACTACAACACCGCCGGGGCGCAGGTCACCGTGATCGAGATGCTCGATCACATCGCCGGCCCGACCGACGGCGAGATCCGCGATATTCTGCTCAGGGAATACGGCAAAAAGGGCGTCAATTTCCTGCTGTCTACCAAGGTCACCGGCGTCGGCGAAGGGAAGGTGCTCTGCGAGGGCGCGGACGGGCAGGCCCTCGAAGTACCCGCCGATGCGGTGCTGTGCTCGATCGGCCGCCGCGCCGATTTCGCCGCGCTGGGGCTGGACTCGATCGGCGTCGAGACCACGCGCGCGGGCATCGTCACCGACGGGCGCTGCCGCACCAATGTCGAGAACGTATACGCCGCCGGCGACGTCAACGGCCACCACATGCTGGCGCACACCGCCTACCGCGAGAGCGAGGTAGCCGTAAACACGATGCTGGGCAAGCGCGACGTGATGCGCTACGCGGCCAACCCGTCGGTGATCTACACGAAGCCCGAGGTCGCGGGCGTCGGCTATACCGAAGAGGGCGCGCGCGAGGCGGGCATCGATTATGAGGTCAAGAGGCTGTCGATGCGCTACGCGGGCCGGTTTGTGGCCGAGAACGAGGGCGAGGACGGGCTGTGCAAGGTGCTCGTCAACAAGCAGCACCGCAACGTCATCGGCGTACACATGATCGGCTCCTACGCCTCCGAGATCATCTGGGGCGCGGCCGCGATGATCGAACTCGAGCTGCGCGTGACCGACGCCAAGGAGATCATCTTCCCCCACCCGACCGTCAGCGAGATCATCCGCGAAGTGATTTGGGAATTTGCCGACTAAAGGATAGATAAGGAGTAATACCATGTCCAAGCAGCTGTTCATTGACCCAAGCGTAATGCGGAGGAGCGGCTCCGTAAAATTCCAGGACATCCCGGTCAACGTCTACCAAAAGACGGTGAAAGACGAGCTCAATAACTTCACGCGCGAGCAGTTTCTGACGATCTACCGCGACATGCTGTTCCTGCGCGAGTTCGAGACCATGATCCATCTTATCAAGACCACCGGCGAATACAACGGCGTTAACTACAACCATCCGGGCCCGGCGCATCTGGGCATCGGCCAGGAAGCCAGCGCGGTGGGCGAGGCGTTCCACCTGGACGCAAACGACCTGATCTTCGGCTCCCACCGCAGCCATTGCGACATCCTGGCCAAGGGCCTGAGCGCGATCGAGAAACTGCCCGATGAAGAGCTCATGACGGTCATGAAGGACTTCCTCGGCGGCAACACGCTGCGCGTGGTGGAGAAGCAGCAGCATGACAGCGTCAAGGCGCTGGCGATCGACTTTTTGATCTACGGTGCGATGGCGGAGATCTTCGCGCGCGAAACCGGCTTCAACCGCGGCCTCGGCGGCTCGATGCACACCTTCTTCACGCCGTTCGGCATCTACCCCAACAACGCGCTTGTGGGCGGCAGCGGGACGATCGCGATGGGCGCGGCGCTGTACAAGCGCGTCAACCGCAAAAAGGGCATCGTGGTCGCCAACATCGGCGACGGCGCGCTGGGCCGCGGCCCGGTGCTCGAGGCGCTCAACATGTCGGGCATGGGCCAGCTGACGCAGCTCTGGGACGAGGGCATGCGCGGCGGGCTGCCGGTGCTGTTCAACATCTTCAACAACCAGTACGGCATGGGCGGCCAGACCAACGGCGAGACCATGGCCTACGACGTGCTGGCGCGCCTGGGCGCGGGCTTCAACCCCAACCAGATGCACGCCGAACGCGTGGACGGCTGGAACCCGCTGGCCGTGATCGAGGCCTATAGCCGCAAGAAGCAGATCCTCCTGCGCGGCGAGGGCCCGGTGCTGCTGGACGTGCTGACCTACCGCCTGTCGGGGCACAGCCCGTCCGATTCGTCGAGCTATCGCACCAAGGAGGAGATCGCGGCCTGGGAAGCGCAGGACCCGATTCTCGCGTTCCGCGCCGACATCCTCGAAGCCGGCGTCGCCAAGGAAGCCGAGCTCGATCAGATCGTGAATTCCGTGCGCGCGGCCATCTTCGGTAACTTCAAGCTGGCGATCGACGACAGCGTGTCGCCGCGCATGGACCTCAATAAGAACCCCGACCAGATCGCCGACATGATGTTCTCGAACGGCCATGTCGAGGCGTTCTCGGATGCGCAGAGCGACGTGCTGATGCCGCTTGAGGAGAACCCGCGCGTCCAAGCCATCGCCAAGAAGGAGCGCTTCGGTCTGACCCAGGACGGCAAGCCGGTCTCCAAGAACAAGGTTTACCAGCTGCGCGACGGCCTGTTCGAGGCGATCATCGACCGCTTCTACAAGGACCCGACGCTCGTCGGGTACGGCGAAGACGTGCGCGACTGGGGCGGTGCGTTCGCGGTGTACCGGG
Organism: Anaerozeibacter quisquiliarum; assembly: GCF_051162045.1. Classification (NCBI taxonomy): domain Bacteria; kingdom Bacillati; phylum Bacillota; class Clostridia; order Eubacteriales; family Anaerozeibacteraceae; genus Anaerozeibacter; species Anaerozeibacter quisquiliarum. The sequence continues at coordinate 11,554 of NZ_JBISDI010000010.1, read as the reverse complement.
GCCTGACCGAGGCGCTGCCATACCACCGGCTGTTCAACTCCCCGATCAGCGAATCGGCGATCGTGGGCAGCGGCGTGGGCTACGCCATGGCCGGCGGCCGCGCGCTGGTGGAGCTGATGTACTGCGACTTCCTAGGCTGCGCGGGCGACGAGGTGTTCAACCAGATGTCCAAGTGGCAGGCTATGTCGGCGAACGTCATCCGCATGCCGCTCACGCTGCGCGTGTCGGTCGGCTCGAAGTACGGAGCGCAGCATTCTCAGGACTGGACCAGCCTGACCGCGCACGTGCCCGGGCTCAAGGTGGCCTTCCCCGCCACCCCCTACGACGCCAAGGGCCTGATGGCGACGTCTCTCGCAGGCACCGATCCGGTGGTGTTCTTCGAAAGCCAGCGCATCTACGACGTGGGCGAGCTGTTCCATGAGGGCGGCGTGCCGGCGGAGTACTACGAAATCCCGTTCGGCAAGGCGGACATAAAGCGCGCGGGCGCGGACGTGACGATCCTCACCTTCGGCGCGGTGCTCTACCGTGCGATCGCGGCCGCCGACGAGCTTAAGGCCAAGTACGGCCTCGAAGCCGAGGTGATCGACGCACGCACGCTGGTGCCGTTCGATTACGAGACCGTGATCGAATCGGTCAAGAAGACCGGCCGTCTGGTGATTGTGACCGACGCTTGCGAGCGCGGCTCGTTCGCAAGCGAGGTGGCGCGCCAGGTGACCGAGATGGCGTTCGACGAACTCGACGCGCCGCCGGTCGTGGTGGCTTCGCGCAACTGGATCACGCCCGCGCACGAGCTCGAAGACGCGTTCTTCCCGCAGGCGAGCTGGATCCTCGACGCCATCGACGCCAAGATCGTGCCGCTCAAGGGCCACGTGCGCACCACGAACCAGACGCTCGGCGAGAAGCTCAAGAACGAGCGCAAGGGCGTATAATTGTAAGGAGCCTCCGAGCGGCCGCGGCGTCTTCCCCGCGTGAGCGATTGGCAGGGGCCAGGGGCGAAGCCCTTGGCCCCTGAAGGCACGTTCCCCCGTTCCCCGCGCCGCTGGACAATTCTAAGTACTGCAAAAAAAGGCTGTAGCGTCAAGATAAGATGCTACAGCCTTCCCCATTCCCCTCCTCGGAGGGGAATGGGCTCCCGGCGCTTAAGCCCCCTATGCCCGCTGACTCAGCCGGTCAGCTTAGTCCCCAGCGCCTTCGCGAGCTGGTCGCTGCACGAGGTGGCCTTCTGCCCGCATCGGATGCCGTCGAGCAGCTTAACCAATTCCTCCACGGTGCGCCCCTCGCACAGCTTGCCGACCGCCTGCAGGTTGCCGTTGCAGCCCTGCTTGTAGGTCAGGTTGTATACGCGCCCGTCCTCGATGTCGCAGTCGATCTGCGTCGAGCAAACGCCCTTGGGATAAAACGTATGATGTGCCATCTGCGATACTTCCTCTTGTGTATTATCCGCGCAGCCGCGCGCCCAGCGCCTGCGCCGCGGCCAGCACCTTCTCCACGCGCTCGTTGATCTCGGCCTCGGTCAGCGTACGGTCGGCGGCGCGGAAGGTCAGCGCGAACGCCGCGCTCTTGACACCGCGGCCCAGCTGCGCGCCGCGGTAGATGTCAAACAGCTGAATATCCTCGAGCTCGGCCCCGGCCGCGCGGCGGATGGCCTCCATCAGCGGGCCCACGGGGGTCGCCTCGTCCGTCGTCAGCGCCAGGTCGCGGCTGACCGCCGGGAATCGGGGCAGCGCTTGGACCTCGGCAATCGGGCGCTGGGCGGCCATCAGCCGCTCGGCGTCGAGTTCCATCACGTACAGCCGCTTGCCTTCGGCATCGAACGCCGCGGCCACGTCGGGGTGGATTTCGCCCAACTGCCCGATGACCTCGCCCGCGCACGATGCGATCGCCTTGCGGCCCGGATGGTAGTAGCCGTCGCCGCCGGGCGCGAACGAGGGCACCTGTCCGATCGTCTGCATCATCCACACGCAGGCGTCGCGCAGCGCGTAGAAGTCGGCGTCCTCGCCGTACAGCCCCAGGCACAGCGTCTTGCGCTCGCGCGGCAGCTCGCCGGGCTTGGTCGGCTCGAACACCGGCGCGAGCTCGAACAGCTTCACCTCGCCCGCGCCGCGGCTCATGTTGACGACCAGGCTTTGAAGCATCGACGGCACGAGCGAGGTGCGCATCACCGAGGTGTCCTCGCCGAGCGGATTGCGCAGCTTCACCGGGCTGAGCCGTTTATCGTCGGCGGGCAGGTTCAAAAGCGGAACCAAGCGCGGGCTGATGAACGAGAACGACATCGCCTCGAACCAGCCCATGCCGACAAGCGCGCGCTTGATTCGGTCGGCGAAGCGCTGGCCTTCCGAGCGCGTGCCCGCGCACGTACGCCCCTGCATCAGCGTGGACGGGATGTGCTCGTAGCCGTTCAGGCGCAGGATTTCCTCGGCCAGGTCGGCCTCGGACTCGATGTCGCCGCGCCGCGCGGGCGGCTCGGCCGTCAGCTCGTCGCCGGCGCATGTAGCGTCGATGTCCAGCCGAGCGAGCAGGTCCTCCATCTGCTCGCCCGTAAGATCTGCGGAGATCAGCGCGTTGATGCGCCGAACGCTCGCGTCGATCATGCGCGCGGGCGCGGGATTTCGATAATGGTCGAACGCGCCGGGCGCGACGGTGCCGCATTCCAGCATGTTCACCAGCATGCAGGCGCGCTCGATCGCCTCCATGGCGGTGTCCGCGCACACGCCCTTCTCAAACCGGGCCGAGGCCTCGGTGCGGATGCCCAGCGCCCTCGCGGTCAGCCGGGTGCCCGTGCGGTCGAACGCGGCGCACTCGAACAGCACGGTTTTCGTGCCCTCGGCGATTTCGGATTCCTCGCCGCCCATGATGCCGGCAAGGCCCGTCGCCCGCTCGGCGTCGGCGATCACCAGCATGTCGCCTGTCAGCACATGCGCCTTGCCGTCGAGCGTGGTCAGCGCTTCGCCCGGCCGCGCGCGGCGCACCACGATCGTGCGGCCCGCGACCTTGTCCATGTCGAACGCGTGCATCGGGTGGCCGGTCTCGAGCATCACGTAGTTGGTGATGTCCACGATGTTGTTGATCGGGCGCACGCCCGCGGCGTGCAGGTGGCGGCGCATCCACAGAGGCGACGGACCGATCTTGACGTTATCGATCACGCGCGCGCAGTAGCGCGGGCACAGCTGATCGTCCTCGACGCGCACGGTGGCGAGTTCGGAAAAGGTACGCGCGCCCGCTGCCTCCACCGCGATCTCCGGCATCAGGCAATGCTCGTCCAGCACCGCCGCCGTCTCGCGCGCCAGCCCCCAGATCGACAGCAGGTCGGGCCGGTTGGCCAGGATCTCGAAATCGACGACCTGGCCGTCGAGGCCCAGCGCAACCCTCGCGTCGGTGCCGGGCGCGTGTTCCTCCCGGAACACCAGAATCCCCGCGTCGCCGACGTGCGGGTACAGCGCCTCGGGCACGTTCAGCTCCGGGCCCGAGCAGATCATGCCGCGCGACTGGACGCCGCGCAGCTTGCCGCGCCGGATCACGTGGCCGCCGGGCAGTTTCGCGCCCTCGAGCGCCACCGGCACCAGCTGTCCCTTTGCCACATTGGGCGCGCCGCACACGATTTGCAGCGCCTCTTCCCCGCCCACATCCACCATGCACACGTGCAGATGGTCGGAATTTTCATGCGCCTCGCAGCTGAGCACACGGCCTACGACCACGTTCTCGAACTCGGCGACGTCTTCGACGCCCTCGACGCCGGTACCGGTCATGACCATCCTGCCGGCGTAAACCTCGGCGTCCATATCGATGTCCACATACTCCCTGAGCCAATTGAGCGGTGCTTTCATACTCTATCCACCCCCTACCGGAACTGCTTGAGGAACCGGATGTCGTTTTCGTACAGGTAGCGCATGTCGGGCACGTTGTAGCGCAGGATCGCCAGCCGCTCGACGCCCATGCCGAAAGCGAAGCCGGTGTACCGCTTGGAATCGATGCCGCACATGTCGAGCACCTTGGGGTTGACCATGCCCGCGCCCAACACCTCGATCCAGCCGGTGCCCTTGCACATCCGGCAGCCCGCGCCCCGGCAGGCGGCGCAGGTCAGATCGACCTCGGCCGACGGCTCGGTGAACGGGAAGAACGACGGGCGGAACCGCGTGGCGACGCCCTCGCCGTAGAGCCGCCGCGCGAACATGTCGAGCGTGCCCTTGAGGTCGCCGATCGAGACGCGCTCGTCCACCACCAGCCCCTCGACCTGATGGAACACCGGCGAATGGGTGGCGTCCACCTCGTCCGCGCGGTAGACGCGCCCGGGGCACACGACGCGAATCGGCGGCTTGCGCGTGGTCATGATGCGCGCCTGAACCGGCGAGGTATGCGTGCGCAGCACCACGTTGTCGTCGATGTAGAACGTGTCCTGCGCGTCGCGCGCCGGATGGTGTCGGGGCATGTTCATCAGCTCGAAGTTATAGCGGTCGTACTCCACCTCCGGCCCCTCGACCACCTCGAAGCCCATGCCGGTGAACACGTCGAGTATGTCGCTGAGCACGATGTTCATCGGATGCAGCGAGCCGGCCGAGCGCGCGCGGCCCGGCAGCGTCACGTCGATCGCCTCGTCCGCGAGCCGCGCCTGCTGCTCGGCGCTTTCCAGGCGGCGTCTGCACGCCTCGATCGCCGATTCGATCGCCGCGCGCACCTCGTTGACCACCTGCCCCATCGCCGGGCGCTCGGCCGCCGGCAGCGCGCCCATGCCGCGCAAGATCGCCGTCAGCTCGCCCTTTTTGCCCAGCATTTCCACCCGCAGCTGCTCGAGCATGCCGGTGTCCGGCACCGAAGAGAGCCGCTCCAGCGCCCGCGCGCGAATGCCTTCCAATAATTCCCTCATGCGATTCCCTCCAAAACTTACGGCCCGCCCCTTCATCGGGGCGAGCCGCGCTCGCTGTACCACCCAAGATTCGCTCGGCCGCGCGCAGACGCGCGGATAAAGCCTCTCACCCAAATAACGGAGGTGACCCCGGCCCGATCTACTTGACGTTCAACCGGGCGGCTCGGAAGCGAACTTCACCGATCGGCCTTCCCCCGCGCGCTTTCAGCCGGCGGCGCGCGTCTCTGTCGGGGGCGGATCGGCTACTCTTCTTCGTCTCAGCCGTTAACGATAATCATAGCATGCCCCGCCGCGGCGCGCAAGTTAATAATTCCGTATGCAACCGGAACCTTACGATACGATGACCAACACGCTGCCCACCAGCTTACCGCCCTTGCGCGTCTTGGCGGTGAGGACCGCGGTGCCCGGCTTTCTGGCGGTGACGATGCCGTTTGTCAAACTGGCGACGCTCTTCGCGTCGGTGCTCCACTTGACGTTGCGGAATTCAGAGTTCGGTATGACCGCGGTGTTCAAATTGAATGCCTCGTACTGATTCATTTTCAGCGCATTGCCGCTCAGCGTAATGCCCGTCACCGGCATGTCCTTGACGGTGATGTTCGTGGTGGTCATGATGACGCCCGACGACAGGGTCAACACCGTCGTGCCGTTATCCTTGCCGAACACAAACAAATTGTCGTTGACGACGACGCATCCCACCCGGTCCTCGCGATCCAAGGCGCAAATGATCGGATCGGGCACGATCTTGTACTTGAACTTGAGTTTCACCCGCTTGATCTCTCCCACCTTGAGCTCCAACCGCTTGGGGGGCGCCAACCGGGTCGTGTACTTGGGCTGTGCGCCCGTTGCCTCGGATGCGTCGGCCTGCCCGACAACCCCGCCCCCCGCGGGCAGCGTGCCCAGGACAGCCGCCGACGCGGACGCCGCAAAGCCGATCATCAGGCACAACGCCAGCACAAACGCACACAACCGCACACCCCGATGCTTTGCCACCATTCAGAATCCCCCTCACACATTGACTTTACCAATACTTACCGCATTTTACCGTGCAGCCGTTCCGCTGTCAAGCGCAATTTGGGCATCATTTACCGATTTTGCCCATCTTTTGACGCCATTGTAATTTCAGTTTGCTTCATATGACCATTCGATTCAAGCCATTCAGTTCTCATACATTTTCCGATTGCGTGCCGATGTGCTTGACAATTAACCCGCCGATTCATAGAATGATGGGGGTAATTGAGGCGGACATCTGCCCGCCCGGAAAGGGAATTCTTATGAAACCAAGGAAACTCGCGCCCGGTCAGGTGATCGCGCTCAGCTTCGCGCTCGCCATTCTGCTGGGCGCAGGGCTGTTGATGCTTCCGATCGCCCGCAATCCAGGCGTAGATGTCGCGTTCATCGACGCGCTGTTCACCTCGACCAGCGCGGTATGCGTGACCGGGCTGATCGCGGTGGACACCGCCGACACTTTTACGCTGTTCGGGCGCACGGTGGTCGCGCTGCTGATCCAGATGGGCGGGCTGGGCGTGACCTCGCTCGGCGTAGGGCTGATCGCGATGGCAAAGGGCAAGGTCAACCTGCGCGAGCGCACGTTTATCAAGGAATCCTATAACCAGGACACGCTGCGCGGCATCGTGGGGCTGGTGAAATCGGTGCTCAAGGTGACGCTGTCCTTTGAGTTGATCGGCGCGGCGCTCAGCTTCATCGTGTTCTCGCGCGATTACCCGCTCTGGGACGCGCTGGGCATCGCGGTGTTCCACTCGGTCGCGGCGTTCAACAACTCGGGGTTTGACATTCTGGGCGGGCTTCGCAGCCTGTCGCCCTACGCGGGCGACCCGCTGCTATTGCTGACCACCTCGGGGCTGATCGTCTTCGGCGGACTCGGATTCATGGTAATCCGCGAATTGATTCGCAAAAAGCGCGGCGACCGGCTGAGTCTGCACGCCAAGGTGGTGCTGACGGTCACCTTTGCCTTGCTCGCGATCGGCACGGTGCTGATCGTGCTGACCGACGGCGTCTCTTGGCTCGAGGCCTTCTTCTACAGCGTGTCGGCGCGCACGGCCGGCTTCTCGGTCGGGCCGCTGTCCGCGTACACGAACGCGGGGCTGCTCGTGCTCACCGTGCTGATGTTCATCGGCGCATCGCCCGGCTCGACGGGCGGCGGCATCAAGACCACCACGTTCTACGTGCTGCTGCGCAGTGTCTGGGCCAGCTCGACCGGCGATCATCCCACCGCATTCAAGCGCAAGCTGCCGCGCGACATCATCGGCAAGGCCAGCCTGATTACGCTGCTGGCGCTGGCGCTGGTGCTGATCGTGACCTTCCTGCTGTGCGTGCTGGAGCCGAAGACCGGCTTTCTGGCGCTGCTGTTTGAGACGGTGTCGGCCTTTGGCACGGTGGGACTGTCGACCGGCATCACGCCGAACCTCACGCCGCTGTCGAAGTTCTTCCTGGTGGTCACCATGTACATCGGGCGGTTGGGCCCCTTAAGCGTCGCCTGCCTGTGGGCCGTGAAGGTCCCCTCCGAAATCTCCTATGCCGAGGAATCGCTGGCGGTCGGATGACCAAATCATTATGTCATTATAAAGGAGCAATCGATCATGGCAAAGAAACGAGACGACGAGTTGTTCGGCATCATTGGCCTCGGCCGGTTTGGGCTCGCGCTCACACAAACCCTGGCGGAACTGGGCAAGGATATCCTGGTCGTCGACAACAACGAGGCCAAGATCCGCCACGCCGCGCAGTTCACCGACAACGCGTTTACCGTGGGTACGCTGAACCAGGACGCGCTGCAGGAGGTGGGTATCCGCAACTGCGACACGGTGATCGTGTGCATCGGCGAGGCGGTGGACGTAAGCATCCTGACGACGCTCAACGTGATTCAGATGGGCGTCAAGCGCGTGCTGGCCAAGGCGATCAACGCCGAACACGGCATGGTGCTGGAAAAGCTGGGCGCGGAGGTGATCTATCCCGAGCGCGAAATGGCGGTGCGCGTGGCCAAGCACCTGGCAATGCCCAACATGATGGAGTACATCACGCTCGGCGGCAACGTGGAAATCAGCGAGATCCGGCTGACGGAACGGCTCGAAGGCGCGACGGTCGTGGGGAGCAACCTGCGCGGCCGGTTCGGCATCAACATCGTCACGCTGGCCCACGACGGCAACATCATCACAGAGATCCAGCCAAACCTCACGCTGCACGAGGGCGACATGATCGTTGTGGTCGGTAAGCACGAAAGCATCCGCAAGTTCGAAGAATTTTTAGGGGAATAATGCCTTGTTTTGCGGAACCCGCCGCAGGCAAATTTTGTCTAATCGGCAGGAGGTGAGCGCTGTTTATGAATAGGGCAATCCGATTGGTTATGGCGCTTTTGCTGGCTTCTGTCATGGTCGCCCCCACGGCGTTGGGCGAGACCGTGACGCTGGGCGATGCCGTCATCCGGGCGATCAAGAGCGGCGACGCGATCGACCTGGATCAGGACGGCGCGACCGAGACGATCGAGTTTGAGACCGCCATCAACGAGGATGGGGATGTGGGGCCCTATACGCTGAAGGTCAACGGCCAGCAGCTGTCGGGCGAGGGGTACCTGACCGGCCAGCTCTACGCCATGCGCCTGGGCGCCGGCGGTTACCCGGGGGAGGCGTTCCTGCTGGTGCCCGAGGTGGGCCCGAGCGACTGGAATGTCAGCTACATTTACCGCTACGCCGGCGCTCGGCTGAGCTATGTCGGTGAAGTCCCCACCGCGCCGGAGAGCATCTGCATCCAAGGCAGCCAGTTCACCGGCCTGGTGCGCGCCCGCGCGCTGCAAACCTGGTTCCGCCCCGCCGACTTCGTCATCGCGCGCACCTATGCGTGGGATGACGACGGCGAACCCATTCAGGATGTCCGGGTGGCCGAGGTACCGCGCGCCATCTACCCGATGGGCACGGTCGTCAAGGCCAAGCTCCAGCTTACGCTGCTCACGTCGCCCACCAACGCCGATGCGGCGCACACCGTGCAAAGCGGCGAGACCGTCATCCTGACCGGCTCGGACGACCGCGAGTGGCTGAACGTCCAGGCGTCCACCCCGGACGGGAACATCTCCGGCTGGCTGAAGATCGAAGACTGGTCGGTGCTGGTCGGCGACAAGGCGCTGTCCAGCGACGAGGTATTCGACGGGTTGTTATTTGCCGGCTGAGGCAACGAACCTTGAGGGACTGCCCCCAGCGCGTCGATTACCTGAAGCAAATGCTCCTGAACGAATGTGAAATAACGCCGGACGATTTACGCTTTTGCGGCGTCGCGGAGGCATAGATTCGCCCATATCAAGCCAACGAGAGGCAAAAAGGAGCGCCCTTCTCGGTGCTCCTTCTTCCTATCACTCGTCCTCGTTCGCCTCGTCGGTTTCTTCATCCGCCTCGGCCAATTCGAGGTATTTCTCGAATACCGTCTCGAGCAGCGCCTCGTCCTCGATGCCCACGTAGGCGTCGTCTTCCTCGCCGGGCTCGATGCGCATGATAATCACCTCGTCCTCGCCCACGCCGTCCACGTCGTCGATCGGCGAGAGCAGCACATACTCGTCGCCCTCGTGAGGCACCGTGTACACATGCTCGAAGCGCACCGTCTTGCCGTCCTCGTCGATCAGCTCCACGATCGGGTTGCCTTCCATGAATCCGTCTTCCATCGTCTTTTCCTCCACTATTGGTTGGGGATCGCCGACCCGTTCGCGCATTGGCTGGCGAGGGGGGTTTTCGCCCGATTGTCCCTTGCGAAACCGCAGGCGCAGCAGCGCTACGTCAAGGCTTCGGCAGGGATGAACGGGCGGAAAAGCGCCCGCCAGCCGACGTCAGAATGGGTCAGCGATTCCCATCCCAGCCGCCCGCATCCAAGAATGCCTGCAAGATATAGGTGGCGGCCAGTTTGTCGATCACCTGTTTGCGCTTGTCGCGCCGGACGTTGCCCTCGATCAGCGTGCGCGTCGCCGACGCGCTGGTCAACCGTTCGTCCTGCCACTTGAGCGTCAGTCCGTGTTGCGTAAGGCCTGCGGCGAACGCGCGCACACGCTCGGCCTGAAACCCGCAGCTTCCGTCCATCGAGCGCGGCAGGCCCACCACCACGCGGTCGGTCTCGTACTGCGCCGCCAGTTCCACAATGCGCGCACAGTCGCGCTGCGAGCCCTTGGTGAAGATCGTCTCCACCCCCTGCGCAGTCAGGCCCAGCGGGTCGGACACCGCCACACCGATGCGCTTTTCCCCCACGTCCAGGGCCAGCACCCGCTTCATTCCTTCACGTGCTCCTCGATGTAGAAGCGCACCAGCTCCTCGAGGATCTCGTCGCGCTCGAGCCGCTTGATCAGCGACCGGGCGTTGTTGTAGCTGGTGATGTACGTCGGGTCACCCGAGATGATGTAGCCGACGATTTGCATGATCGGGTCGTGTCCCTTGGCCTTGAGCGCCTGGTAGACCGACAGGATGATCTCCTCCGCCGGCTCACTCGAATCAGACGGCAGGGAAAACCTGCTCGTCTCGCCAAATCTGCTACTCATGACGCACCGCCCTCCTGGGACAAAATCCTGTCCTGCCCCATTATACTACACGTCGGGCGGTTTTTCAATGACTTCGTTGCGCGTCGCCCACACTCTAAAGCAAATTCTAACAATCACCACGACCGGCAGCGCCAGCAGCATGCCGACAAAACCCCAACCGCTGCCGCCCACGGCCAGCGCCAGCAGCATCACATAGGGCGGCAGTCCCGTGACGCCGCTCATGACGCGGGGGCTAATCACGATGCCGTCGATCTGCTGCACGATGAACAGCACAGCCACCGCCATCAGCGCCGTAATCAGGTCCTGAGACAGCGCGGTCAGCACCGCGGGCACGCCGCCGATGATCGGGCCGAAGTAGGGCACCAGATTGGTCAGTCCTATGACCGCGCCCAGTACCAGCGGCGACTTGACGCCGATCAGCCACAGCCCCGTGGAGGTCAGCAGCCCGACGATCAGCGCCACCGTCAGCTGTCCGCGCAGGTAACGCCTGAGCCCCCGCCCGGCCTCTCCCGCCATGCGCAAAACGATCCGCCGCGCGCGCGAGGGGATCATCAGCTCGACCTGCAGCATCAGGCTGTCGTAATCGATCAGGAAGTACGCGCCCAGCATGACGCTGAGCACGGCGCGCGTACCGCCTGAAGCGACGGAGCCCGCGACCAGCGCCGTGCCGCCCACGATGTCACCCATATGGCCGGTCAGCGCCGAAAGGTCGATCGCCCCCGGCTCCGGTACGTTCATGCCCATGCCGCGCATTCGCGCGCCGAACCGGTCGATCAGCCCCCGCCCGGCGTCGAGAAGGCGCCCCGACTGCGCGATCAACTCCATGAGTTGGCGAAAGAGCGCCGGCAGCGCCACCACGGCCAGCGCGGCGACCGCGAGCAGCACCAGCACCACGCTCAGGATGGCCGCGGTGGCCGGGCGCATGTGGCGCGCGAGGCGCCTGGCCAGCGGACGCAGCACAAAGCAAATGGCCGCGCCGCTCAAGATCAATTGAAGCGCCAGCGCCACCTGCCCCGGAAGGAACAGGCAAATCAGCACCGCCGCCCCCGCCGGAATCATCCGCCTGCCTATTTGGCGCAGCCTGTCCATGTCCATACCCTTATTTTGCCCACGCGAGGCGCGGGGCATGCGCCGGCGGCCCCAATGCCAAAGACGGGTTTGCGGCGTCCTTC